>CAZGZM010000239.1:0-3741 GCA_964529955.1 uncultured Thermotogaceae bacterium | reverse complement strand
TATATGTTACTTTTTTAATAAAAGAATCAAATTCCTCTCTTTGCTTCTCTTGAAAAGTAGAATTTATATTATCAGCATTAGAATAATGAGAGTAAATTCCTTCGAGATGATATCCATTTTTATAAAGAAATTCAACTGTCTCAAAGGCTTCATCCTTCTTAAATCCTAGTACATTCATCCCTGTATCAATATTAAGATGGATTTTGAGTTTTTGTTTCTTTTCATCACTTAAAAAAAAAGTCCACTCTTTAAGCTGATTCTTGTTAAAGAAACTTACAGAAAGATCAAAATCAACTATTTTATTAACGTACTTAGGATCAAAATAATTTAAAATCAATATTTCTCCATTGATTCCATTATCTCTTAATTCTATAGCTTCCTCCAAAAAAGCAACAACAAAATTAAATATCCCTGAGTTATTAGCAATTTTCGATATTTCCACAGCACCATGCCCATAAGCATCTGCTTTTACAACAGACAAAATATTTCTAGGAAAAATTTTTTCTCTAAAGAAATTTATATTTTTAATATAATTATTTAAATTAATCTCTAAAAAAGTATTTCTGCAATTCATATATTAATAAAAGCGAGCTAAGCTCGCTTTAATTATACTCGTTTAACTCTCCCAGACTTTAAACAATTACTACAAACTCTTATTGATTTTATTTCTCCGTTTATTGAAACTTTTACTTTTTGAATATTTGGCTTCCACCATCTTCTTGTTTTCTTATGTGAATGACTCACTGTATTTCCTGCGGCTGGTTTTTTCCCGCATATATCACAAATTTTTGACATTTCCTTGCCTCCCTATATTTTACATACCTATTCATTATAATAAACAATAGCCCTCATTTCAAGGACCATCAAAACTACACTATAATATAAAAAGCTTAATAAGTTTTAATTACTCAATTGTATCATTTTTCTTAATTTGTCATTTTTAAAAAAGCATTGACTGAATTCCATAGGACATTTTACATATTTTTTTTGAAATATCATTTAAAATTATTTCTCTATCTTTTCTCTCTTCTATAAAATCATGAATATCTCCATCAATAACAATTTTATTGCTGATTTTAGATTTTTCAAACCAATCGTTATATAAATTATTTAAACTGCTTAAATAATTATCTGAAATATTTTGTTCAAATTTTCTTCCTCTTTTTATTATTCTTTTTTTTAGAGTCTCTAAATTACATTTTATATAAATGAGACATGATGGATTTAAAATCTTACTCTCAAACAAACTAAATATATTAAAGTACATTTTCCAATCCTTTTTATTTATATATCCCAATCGGTGAAGATTTTTAGCAAAAACAAATACATCCTCATATATTGTTCTATCCTGAACATAGATCAAACCGTTTTCCTTCAATGAATCCATAAATTCAATTTTTTTTATTAAAAAAAACAACTGTGAATGAAACGCCCATTTATTCATATCTTTATAAAAATTTTCTAAATAAGGATTCTCCTTGTACTTTTCCAATAATGGTTTTAAAGAAAAATTCTGAATAAGAAGATTTGATAATGAAGATTTACCAGCTCCAATATTACCGCAAATACCTAATATCATCGGATACTTCTCAATATTTCACTATATATGTATTCAAAATCATTCTTATTCTTTACAAAATCCATTTTTGTAGTATCAATTCTGAGGGTTTTAATACCAGAAAACACCTTGTCATAATTTTCATATTCATTTATTAAAGATAAAATATACTCTTTTTTAATTTTCCTTTCAAAGGGTCTGTCTCTTAGAGCTATTCTATTCATTATTGTTTCAAAATCAGCATATAAATAAACTATAAGATCAGGTTTCATAATTTGATTTTTCAACGTATTGAATACTTTATTATATAGATCAAATTGATCTCCTTTAAGATTTAAGCTAGCAAAAAGAAAATCTTTATAAAATACATAATCTGAAATTACTCCCGATCCCTGTATAAAAGTTTTTTTTATTTCATTTACTTGATCAAATCTGCTTAATAAAAAAAATAATTGGGTCTGAAATGCCCATTTATCCATATCTTCGTAAAATTTAAATAGAAATGGATTTTCCTCAACTATTTCTAAATAATAAGGAACTGAAAAGCTCATCGACAACTTTTTAACCAATGTTGTTTTACCAACACCGATAACACCTTCAACAGCTATATACTTGTTATTTAATATTGAAAACATTTTATTCTCTCCATAAAAAAAACATTCTAAAAGATATTACCACATTTTTTTTATTATATTGAATGGGATATTTACATAATATTATTGTTTATAAAGGATCTAAAATGATAAAATTAGTTAAGTTTTTTTAATTGGAGGTAATTATGATTAAAAACTTAAATGGAAAAAATTTTTTTAATGCTTTTGTTTATGGCGCAGATGAAGTCATAAAAACTGAAAATTTTTTAAATAAAATTAATGTATTTCCTGTAGCAGATGGAGATACTGGAACAAATTTAGCTTCTACTTTACAATCCGTCATTGAGCTATCAAAGGTTTCAGAGTCATTTGGTGAAACAATTAGATCAATGGCTGACTCCGCATTACTTTCTGCTAGAGGTAATTCGGGAGCTATATTTGCTCAATATTTTCATGGTATGAGCAAATCTTTTGAAAATTACAATACAGTGAATGTAATAACCTTTGCCGAAGGTGCTTATAAAGCTGTTGATTACGCTTATGATGCTATGTCTTCTCCAGTAGAAGGGACAATGCTCACTGTAATGAAAGAATGGTCTTTAGGAATTTATAAATTACGAAATTTAAAAAATGACTTTAAAGAATTATTTATTAGTGCCTTTGATATAGCGAAAACCTCTCTTAAGAAAACTCCTGAAAAATTAGCTATATTAAAAAAATCAGGAGTAGTGGATGCTGGTGCTCAAGGGTTTGTATCTTTTCTTGAAGGAATGAAAAATTTTATCGAAAAGGGAAAACTAAATGAAAAGAAATTGATGCGTGAAAATCAAGCAAATATTGAATTTAATATTAATGCTAATGAAGACTATAACTATCAGGACAGATTTTGTACAGAAGCTAATATATTCAGTGATAAAAAATTGGATAAAGAAACTATTAAAGGTATTCTAAAATCTTATGGATCTTCTTCTATAGTTGTAGGAACAGAAAAAATGATGCATATTCATGTTCATACAAATAAACCAGCTAATTTATTTACTGATTTACGCCCATATGGAAAAATTAAAAATCAGAAAGTTGACGATATGAAAATGCAGTATTTAATTAATAAAAAGAAAAAATTTAATATTGCATTAGTAACTGATTCTACTTGTGACATTCCTCAAAAAATTATTGATAAATATCAAATACAAACCGTTCCTCTAATTATTGATATAGATGGTGCTGATTATCTTGATAAAGTTACTCTCCAACCCAAGCAGTTTTATAATCTTTTAGATTCAGTAAAAAAATACCCGACGACCGCTCAACCCGGAATAAGGAAATTTCTATCCTTGTATTCTTTTTTAAGTAGTCATTATGATTCAATTATTTCCATACATTTAACAAAAAAATTCTCGGGTATATATCAATCAGGAAAACAAGCTTCACTAAAGATTAAAAACAAGAAGATCGATGTTATAGATTCTGAACAAGTGTCTGGATCATTAGGTCTTTTAGTAATAAAAGCGGCTAAAATGATTGAATCAGGTTTTCCCCACGATAAAATAGTTGAAGAAATTAATAATACAAAGAATAAAATAAGAACAT
>CAZGZM010000238.1:0-3743 GCA_964529955.1 uncultured Thermotogaceae bacterium | reverse complement strand
TAATTGAAAATATGAAAAAAGACAATCTAGATATATCTGAAATAACTACACTTTTATTAACTCATAGTCATGCAGATCACTCGTGTGGAAGTAAATATCTATACGAAAAACTAAAATGTGATGTTTATGTAAGCGAAGAGGAAAAACCTCTTTTAGAGGTTAATGACGAGGATTTATCAGGATTGAAAATTGCTAAAAAGAGTGGTTTATATAACCAGGATTATCAATTTATTCCATTTTTGAATGCAAAGGTTGTGAAAAACAATCTTAAGACTGATGAATTTGATATAAAGTGTATTTCATTTAAAGGCCACAGTAGAGAATCTATTTGTTATATATTCGATCTACCGGAAGGGCTTTCAATGTTTTCAGGAGATGTTGTTTTTGTGAATGGAGTAATTAGCGTATTGAATTGCGGGGACTCATCTCTTAAAGATTATAGAAATAATATTCATAAATTTGAAAATTTAAATCTTGATTGCTTATTTCCAGGACATGGGATATTCTGTTTGAAAAATTCACAAAAACATCTTGATAAAGCTATTGAGAATTTAAGTGAAATATATTTACCAAAAGTTCAGTGTGTTAAATAGAATAACTCGATAGATTTTTAACAATTGAAAAAAAATTAATAGAGAAGAAATTAATTTAATCAGCAGGATAAATGTAGCTTTGCATTATCTTCCATTTTGCATAGGGTTATCAGCTATTAAATAATTTTCTGATTTCTAGTTATCTTTTGTTAATTCCAATCTTGGAAATAATGGGTCTGGGTGTTTTAAAAATTGTTTTATGTTTATTGAACCCGTTAATTTACCATCTTTAAAATTCAATGGAATACTTAATTTTCTAATAATATCAGTATCTTTTTCATTTATTCTTCCTTCGAGAATCCCATCTGAAATAATATAATCTGAAAAGATTCCAACTACTTTTCCTAAATCGGATCGATTTCTTTGGATTTCTCCACTATGAAATTTTGCATCTCCAATATTTCCAGAAACAGAATAATCATGATTGATTGTTATTTCAATGTTTATCAAATCCTCTGAGTAATCGCTAGGAAATTTTCCAAGTTTGAAATCAGCAAATACTTCACTTATTCCATTCCATTTGCCGAATAATTCACCAGGAATCTCTTTATTAATTGGGATTTTAAAACTAATAAAAAATATAGCAGCAATGATAATAATCGCAAATAATATAAATAAAAGTTTTTTTCTTCCTTTTTTCATAATATTAAATCTTACCATAGATAAGTTATTTTATAATTTTTTTACTTTGTATCATATTGTATTGGAGGGTAATAGCACAATAAAAAATACTAATAATAAGAGTTAAATAGTGTTGGAGACTATATCATTCTAATATATTATAATGTACTTAAATGCAAAGAGAGGATGGTAATAATGAAGATTAATGATTTTAAATTGGAAGTGTTTTTTGGAAAGCACGAATTCACAGCACCGTATTTATTGACGCAGTCAGATTGTGAATCAATGTCTGTATCAGACTTGCTTGCACTTGAGGAGAACTCTCTGGATTCATATTTGAATACTTGGTTGGGATATACAGAAGTTGCAGGAGATCCTGAATTAAGAAAAACTATTGCAAGTTTGTACTCTACTATGGAAGCTAAGAATATAGTAGTGCATGCAGGAGCGCAGGAACCAATTTTTAATTTTATGAATGTGCTTTTAGATAAAGATGATCATGTAATTACTCAATTTCCTATATATCAATCTCTCTTTGAAGTAGCAAATGCAATAGGATGCGAGGTTTCATCTTGGCTGGTTAAACAGGGTAAAAATGGTTGGTTTATGGATATCAGGGAGCTAGAGAACTTAATTAAGCCAAATACGAAATTGATTGTATTGAATAGTCCCAATAATCCAACAGGTTACACTTTTAAGAAGGAAGAAATTCAAATCATTGCTGAAATTGCAAGAAAAAATGATATATATGTTTTCTTCGATGAAGTTTATAAAGGTGTGGAACTCGATGGTATAAAGCGCCCCTGGTTTGCAGATTTCTATGAAAAGGGAATATCATTAGGTGTTATGTCTAAATCTTATGGATTAGCAGGACTGAGAATTGGATGGTTAGCTACAAAAGATGAAGAGCTTTTGGATAAATTGATTAAAATGAAACATTATACTACTATCTGCAGTAGTGCTCTTTCAGAAAAACTTTCGATTATTGCTTTAAAACACAGCGATGAAATTCTGGACAGAAATCTGAAGATTATTAAAGAGAATCTTATGCTTGCTGATGCTTTTTTTGAGAAGTATAAGAAATTATTTGTTTACAACAGACCAATGGCTGGTCCGGTCGCATTTATTAAAATGAATATTGAAAAACCAATCGATGAGTTTTGTAATGAGCTTGTCCAGGAACAGGGTGTTCTTTTATCACCTGCAAACATATTCAATTATGAAGGACAGTACTTCAGAATGGGATTTGGAAGAAGAAATTTCAAAGAGAGTTTAGAACAGTTTGAAAATTATCTTGTGAAAAAAGGGTATGTATAAGTTTTATATTAAAAAAATTATTACTTTTTCCTGATAATACTAGCACTTAAAAACTATTAATTTCGTTACCTTTCATTTATCAATTAATTTTTTGATATAATAAAACGATAAATATACTGAGAATCTTCTTTTTTTAACAGGTTGTTTTCTATTTTTTAAGAGAATAGTAACTGTGATTTTTAGTACTATACTGTTGCTTTTACAAGGTTTTACGGCTTTTTCAGACACTATTGTTAATATTTATGGAGGTATTTATTATGCTTAAAAAAGTGAGCGTTTTCCTTGTTTTTTTGCTTTTGATTGTACTCTTTTTGATTTCATGTGAAATTACAAATGAAACTGTTTTGGTTGTTATTCTCAGTGCAAACCCTGAGAATGGTGGTACTGTAAGAGCTTCTGGTTATGAATGGACAGACGAAGCAACTCTTTCATTTTATAGTGGAGACATTAAGACGATAGAAGCTAAGCCTTCCTTAGGATGGAAGTTTGTTGGCTGGTATCTTGATAATGGCACTGAAGATGTCTTATTATCCACAAATTCATCATATCAGATTAGTTACATTATAGGCACTGGAGTGTGTATCATTGAGGGGAAGTTTGAAAATGACGTTGTTAAATACGAACTCTCAGTGAATTCTGTTCCACCAGAAGGCGGAAATTTTTACATACCCTCAGTGGATAACATTCCCAAGAATTCCTATACTGGAAATTTTGATTGTGATTCATCTATCAGAATAGAAAGTGAAGCAGATCAAGGTTATCATTTTGACGGTTTCTACAGTGGTGATGGAACCCTATTGAGTGCTCAGAATATATACAATGTTTTAGTCGTTTCAGATAAAAATATTGAAGTGAGGTTTGAAGTTGATAGCAGCACATACGAACTTTCAGTTAACTCTGTTCCTCCAGAAGGCGGAAACTTTTTCATACCAGTTGTGGACGACAGCCCCAGAGATTGGTATACTGGTGTTTTTGAAAACAATACATCTGTTCGCTTAGAAGGAGAAGCATCTCAAGGATATCTCTTCGATGGATTCTACAGTGGTGATGGAACTCTTCTTAGTGATGAGAATGTATTTAATATCCTTATTGATTCAGATAAAACGGTTGAAGTAAGATTCAATCAACAGTAAAATTATAAGAAATATATCTTTATGTAATAAAAAAAAGGGAACAGAGAACTGAAAATAGACAATAAAAAAAATAAGAAAT
>CAZGZM010000237.1:0-3784 GCA_964529955.1 uncultured Thermotogaceae bacterium | reverse complement strand
ATGCTACTGGAAATGGAGTTGTTTCAAAATCTCCGGATGAAGATGAATATGACCACGGTTCTTCTGTTGAACTCAATGCTATACCTGATACTGGATGGAGTTTTCATGGATGGTTTGAAAATGGGATTTTATTGTCTTTGGAGAGTAATTATATTATTCCAGTTATAGAGTCCAAGGAAATTTATGGTTTGTTTAATATAGAGAGTTATTCCTTGAATATTGGGGTATCAGGTTCGGGAATGGTTTCAAAAACACCAGATAAAACCATATACGAGTATGGAGAGATTGTGACTCTGAATGCAAGCCCCTCATATGGATGGGATTTTTCTCACTGGCTTGGAGATGTTTCAGATCCCGATAATAATGAAGTTACAATAACAATAAATGAGACAAAAACTGCAACAGCTGTTTTCCAGAGAAGGAATTATAATTTTAATTTATCTAAAACCGGAAATGGAGATATAGCGAAAAATCCGGATGATTCTTCTTTTTTATATGAGCAAGAGGTCACTTTAACAGCTACTCCATCTGTTGGATGGTCCTTTGCTGGATGGTATGAAAATGATGTGCTTATTTCAGATGATAATCCATTAAATATTACTATCTTGGGTGAAAGGAATATAGATGCTCTTTTTACAATAAATGATTATTCGCTGATGGTATTCTCAGAATTTGGGGATGTTTCAAGGAATCCAGATTCTACCAGTTATGAGTATGGTTCTGTTGTGCAGCTGGAAGCTTCACCTGATTATGGATATGAGTTCGATCACTGGGAAGGTGATTTGTCGGGAACTGATAATCCCATAGATATCACTATTGATGAAGATAAGGTTGTAACTGCAGTATATAATCAGCTACCCCTTGATTTATTTTCTCTAACAATAAACATTGTAGGAAATGGTACTGTTTCTAGAACAGCTGAAAAGACAGAATATTTTGATGGGGAAACGGTAGTAGTCGAGGCATCTCCAGGAGATGGTTGGTATTTTGCTAGATGGGAAGGCGACCTGACGGGAAACATTAATCCAAAGTCAATTGTGATGAATTCAAATAAAGAAATTACAGCTGTATTTAAGGAAGAATTCACGTTGGATATTGAGATACAGGGTAGCGGTATAGTCAATAAAAATCCAAATAAACTTAAATATGACGAAAATGAATCTGTAGAGTTGGAAGCTATTGCTTCAAGCGGGTGGGAGTTCGACAGATGGGAGTTGGATATGACTGGTAGTGACAATCCTGATTCTGTTTTAATGAATTCTGATAAACAAGTAAGAGCGGTTTTTGAAGAAATTCCAAATATTCCTCCTACAGTTTCTAAAATAAGTGGACCGAGTGGGAATATTGAAAACAATAATCAAACATTTAAATGGTCAGGAAATGATTCTGACGGACAGATAACTAATTATGAATATAGAAAAGATTCAGGAACTTGGGTTACCTGTTATTCTTCACAGTATACATGGAGTTCAATTTCTGAAGGGGCCCACTTTTTTGAAGTGAGAGCAAAGGATAACGATGGAGATTATTCAGATGTAATAATCTGGTCGTTTAATTATTCGTCACTTTCTACAGACGGAATGTTTAAAGTGGCTAATTCCTGGGGAGTAGGAGGATGGGAAAATGTAGCAGATGGTTTTCTCTATATTACATACGATGCAATGATTCAAAGTGGTGTCAGAGCTTATATTCTTACACCTGATTTCACTCTTGAGCCAAGATGTATAGCTGTATTTGAGATCGATCATCCTGAAAGAGCAGATACAAAAGTATATGTCGGTGTGGGAGATCCAAACAATACAACCAACAGAAAGGAATTTTTTCCATATTCTTTAAATGGAGGAAATCATCCCTATCCTGACAACAAAATGGTACTGGATATAACAGATCTTCTTCCAATTGATGATGATGTTTATTTGAAGGTCTATGACGGGGGTCGAACTTTTACAGGGACTATTAAGTACTTCGCAGTTGAGTATTATGATAGTTACAGCTTAAGTAATCCAGATCAAATTTATGTTGCTCAGGGTGTACCGGTTAATACAACAAACTATCAGAATACTGTAGTTACGATTAACAATGTCCAAGTAAGTACTTCAGCTTTTGCTGACAGATCATTTTCTTCAAGGTATATAACAGAGAGTATTAAAAATAGGGACTTCGAACAGGTAGATAATTCAAATATCATTATTAATGGATTTGGAACAGGTTTGAAATCATTTTCTGAGGATGATATTGAATGGTTAAAGGATAATGCGAAAAAGATTATTGGTTTAAAAAACAATAATATAGATTCTCTTCCATCAAGTGTAGATAATTCTTTAAATCAATATTTTCCGCCAATAGGAAATCAGGCAAACGTTGGATCGTGTGTTGCCTGGTCTGTTGGTTATTATACCAATACCTATTATAATGCTGAAAGAAATGGATGGGATTTATCTGGGGCTATTTGGGAAGGGGGATATCGTGGAAATCCTACTCCAAGGTATCAGGATAAGATCATGAGTCCGAACTTTATTTATAATCAGATTAATAATGGAGTGGATGAAGGGGCTTCTTATGTTGATGCAATTAATGTTGTCTGGAATACCGGAGAATGTTCCTGGTTAAAGTTCCCATATGAGACTAATACTAATGATGGTTTAGGTTATTGCACTGATTGGCCAGGTGAATCTGGTTGGAGAGAAGCTCCAATTTACAGAAATAGGATGGGAGCTTTGTACTATGTAAGAACAACCAGTTATGATGATATAAGCACTCTTAAGGATTTAGTTAATCAGGGTTATCTTATTTCAATATCAATAAATGCTAATAGATATAGCAATCTAACTTCAGAAGATATTTGGAACACTTCCAATTACAATGTAACAACTACTAATCATGCCAATACTATTGTTGGTTATATAGATTGATTTTTTATTAAAATAATTGAACCTCGTATATGAGGTTCTTTTTTTTTACAACGATATATATAAAAAAAGAGTCATAATAGTTAAAGGAAGATTTTAAAAATAAATATTTTGAATTTTTATTAAAGATAAAAAAACATGGGTGTTATGAATCCGAATAAAAAAGGTGGTATATTCTCTTAACTAACTATTTTTTATTATCTTAACGACAAAGGTGAATTTTTATGAAAAATGTATTATTTATTATTTTTTTGGTCTCAGTAGGTTTGATCTTTTTTGTTGGATGTCCTCAAGTGGAAACTGTACAATATTTTTATTTAGTAAATTCTAACTCTGGAGAGGGAAGTATTCAGATACAACCCGATAAAGAGAAGTACGTTAAAAATGAAAATATTCAGTTTAAGGCTGTTCCGCAGATTGGATGGGAATTCGATAGATGGGAAGGAGATCTTACTGGCTCCACTAATCCAAAATCTATAACAATTACAAAAAATCTCAATGTACAGGCATATTTTGTGCAGCAGATGTTTTCACTTGATCTTCTAAAAGAGGGGAACGGAAATCTGTACAGAAATCCGGATAAATCTGATTATCTCTATGGTGATAATATAACTCTCACTGCAGTAGCTGATACAGGGTGGGATTTTCTTGGATGGTATGAAAACAACATTTTGATGTCAACAAGCAATACTTACAATTTTAATATAACGGAAGATACAGAGATTAAAGCTAAATTTATACAGAGAACTTATACACTTCAGATAAATGCGGTTAATGGTACTGTAGAAAAAATATCGGATAAAGATGTTTATGTTTGGGGTGAAGTAGTTCAATTAAATGCAATACCAAATAATGGATGGCAGTTTGATCATTGG
>CAZGZM010000236.1:0-3789 GCA_964529955.1 uncultured Thermotogaceae bacterium | reverse complement strand
CCAACATCCAATAAAGCTTCACAATTTTTTAAATCTTCGTAAGTATAAATATAATCAGTTTCATTAACCAGTTTTTTGCCTTCTAGATTTGGTGTAGGCAGTTCTAAATATTCTGAAACAAGTTTAGCTGATTCGGGTTTCAGGACAAAATTAATGAACTTGTGAGCTAAATCTTTATTTGGAGCATTTTTTAGAATAACCATGTTATCTATCCAGAGAACAGCTCCTTCTTCAGGGATAAAATAAACTATATCATCTGTTTCTCCTTCAGACCCTTCAAAGAAAATATTTTCAGAATATCCGTGTACTGCATAAAACTCTCCAGAAATAATTCCCTTTCCAAAGAATTCATTGTCGAATTTTGCGATATTTGATTTCCATTTCATTATCAAATCCTTAGCTTCATTTAATTCTTCTATATTCGAAGTATTTACTGAATATCCTAAATATCTTAAAGCTCCTCCGAATACTTCTCTCATATCATCTAAAAGTGTCATTTTTCCCTTTAAGGATTCATCTAAGAAAATACTCCATGACCTTGGATATGATTCTACATATTTTTCATTTACAGCAATTCCTGTAGTTCCCATTTGAAAAGGAACTGAATATTTTTGATCAACATCAAATTCACATTTTGCTAAAATATCAGGATCTAGATTTATTAAATTTGGAATTTGAGAATGATTAAGTTTTTCCAGCATCCCTTGATTGTTCATTATACTAACATAATCCCCTGAAGGGAATGCGACGTCATAGCCTGTGGCTCCAGCTCTTAATTTTGTAAACATAGCCTCATTCGAATCATACAAATCTATTATTACTTCACAATCATATTCCTGCTCAAAGTTCTCAAAAACTTCATCAGGCATATATACTGACCAGATAAAAACATGTAGTTTGTCTTTTCCAAAGGTTAGAAATACTAAAAAGCAAAACAGTAAAACAAAAATAGTTTTTTTCATTTGGTGACCTCCTAAAATATAAATTTCTGAAATTTAACTCCCAGAAAGGAAACAAAGAAAGTTAAAACCAGAAGTATAGTTGATAAAGCATTAATTATCGGAGAAACTCCCATTTTTATCATTGAGTAAATTTGAAGAGGAAGGGTAGTTGCTCCTGGACCTGTTACAAAAAAGGTTATTACAAAGTCGTCTACTGAGAGGGTTACACTTAATAAAAATGCAGCGATTATTGCCGGGAAAACTGAAGGAATTATAATTTTTAAAATTACCTGTATATTTTTTGCTCCTAAATCTCTTGCTGCTTCTATGATCGAATAATCAAAATCTTCAAGTCTACTGTTAACAACTATAGCTACATATGAAATACAAAAGGTAATATGAGCTATCAGTATTGTTGTATAACCTAGAGGAAACTTTAACGCTATGAAAAATATTAAAAGAGATATTCCCATCAATATATCTGGAAATATCAACGGAGATAATATTGTTATGGTTCCAATTTTTTTAAATTTACCCTTTCTCCAATAAAAACCTATTGCTGTAAATGTTCCAATAATGGTAGCTATTACAGCAGATGTAAATGCAATCCACGCTGTACTCCAGAAAGCTTTCCATATATCATTATTTTTAAATAGTTCCGCATACCATTTTAATGTGAATCCATTCCAGGCTACGCCCTGTCTGGCATTATTAAAGGACATAATTACTAAAATAGCTATAGGTAAATATAAAAAAATAAAACCAAATATTGTCATAAATAAAGAAAATCTTCTTTTTCCCACTATTTTATGACTATCCATTCTCTTTTTCCTCTATGTTATAGGATTCCTTAAGAAAAAGCTTTAAATGTTTTTCCTTTCTATTGTTTATTCTGAGGTAAACGAAAAGACCGAATGTAGTGATTATCAAGAAAACAACAGATATGGCCGATGATGATGGCCAGTTTCTTGAAACCATCAATTCTCTTGCTATTAAGTTTCCTAGCATAGCTCCTTCCGTTCCACCAACTAATTGGGGGATAGCGTAGGAGCCGAGAGCAGGTATAAAAACCAGCAATATACCTGCAGCGATACCGCCCTTAATTGCAGGGATTAATACTTTCCAGAATGCCTTTGATCTTGTTGCTCCAAGGTCCATAGCTGCTTCTAAGAGATTGAAATTAAATTTTTCTATCGAACTGTAAATCGGGAAAATCATGTAGGGTAAATACATATAAATAATAACAATTACTACTGACAAGGGTTTATAAAGCAAGTTAAAAGGATTTTCTATAATTCCTAAATTAACCAATAAAGAGTTGATTAATCCATTAGACCCAAGAATCACCATCCAGCCAAAGATTCTCAAAAGAAAGTTAGTCCAGAATGGTACTATTACAAGATTAAGAAGAAAATTTTTATGTTTCGAAGTTGCTATAAAATATGAAACTGGTAAAGCAAGTCCCAAACATAAAATGGTGGAAATAGCAGAAATATAAACAGTCCTCAAGAGAATATTCCAAAATCCAGAGCTTGAAAAAATTCTTGAATATGAGCTTAAAGAAAAGGGCATTTCGGCTCCACCGTATAAACCCGGTGTAAGAAAACTGAAAATTACAATAATTAAAGTTGGAATAATGAAAAAAACAAAAAGCCATAAAAAACCAGGAAGTGAATAGAAAACACTGAATCCCTTTTTCAATATGACTTTCATTTTTTTATTCCCCCAGTTTCATTAAGTAGGTAACTATCATCAGCAAACCACCATATATAAACATCATCTTTCCATTCAATCATTTTCTCATCTAGTAAATATCTGATGTGTTGTTTGAAAGTTTTCATATACATACCATTTATATCAACTGTAAATTTAGTCTGGTTCCCAAGGTATATAGCTTCTTCAACTTTTCCCTTTAGGCAATTTATGAGAGTATTAGCAGGAATATTAGGTTTTTTTGCACTGATCTTTATTTTTTCTGGTCTAAGAGAAACCTGAATTCTAGAGTCAATTTCAACTTCTCTATCCATAAAACAAATTACTTCACCAAACCTTTCGGTTTGTAAGGTTATATATTTATCTTTGTTTTTTATAGTTTTGATATCCTTTACAGTACCTGAAAAGAAATTTGTTTCTCCAATAAAATTAGCAACAAAGGGGTTTACAGGACTTTCATAGACTTCGACTGGAGTTCCCATTTGTATTACATTACCGTTGTTCATAACTGCTAGATGATCAGAAATAGACATTGCTTCACTCTGATCATGTGTTACATATATAAAGGTTATTCCGACCTCTTCATGAATATTATCTAGTTCTACAAGCATGTGCTGCCTTAATTTGGCATCAAGAGCTGCAAGAGGTTCATCTAAAAGTAGAACTGTTGGTTTGTTTATGAGTGCTCTAGCAATAGCAACTCTTTGTTTTTGTCCCCCTGATAACTGGTTTGTTTTTTTATTCTCGTGTCCATTGAGTTTGGTTAGATTCAACATTTCCATAACTTTATTTTTTATTTCTCTTTCAGAAAATTTTTTAAGGCGTAAACTAAAGGCTATATTTTCATAAACGGTCATATTTGGAAATAAAGCATAATTTTGGAATACAGTATTTACTTCTCTTTTATTTGGGGGAATTCCAAGAATATTTTTTTCGTCCAAATATATAATTCCCTCAGTTGGATCTTCAAAACCAGCAATCATTCTTAAAATAGTGGTTTTCCCACATCCCGAAGGGCCTAATAATGAAAAAAACTCGCCCTGTTCGATATCAAGTGTTACATCATCGACAGCAACGAAGTTTTCGTCAAAAATTTTTGTAACTTTATTCAGTTGTACAGAATATTTTTTCAACT
>CAZGZM010000235.1:0-3809 GCA_964529955.1 uncultured Thermotogaceae bacterium | reverse complement strand
CTTTCTTTTTTCATCTGTTATTTCATCTGGTGAAGTAGAACATCTTATGCCATGACTTAGGTTTTCCTGAAAAAACTACATTGCACTGTTTAAATAAGCCTCTAATATGGAGTTTTCATTACCCGTAAATGTTCCCCCATAGAATCCAAGCTCGATGTAATCTTTATTCTTAAAGTAATCTCTGTATTTTAATACTATTTCTCTCATTTCTGATTCATCAGGCTTTTTTACAATACCTGTAGCAGAATATTCATTGCAAAATGAACACCTTGTTTTACAGCCTGAATGTGGAAGAAAAATTGGGATTATTCTCATTTTACCAGATTATTTCCCAGAGTCTTTCAGCACTTGTTGATATTGCGTCTACATAACCCTTTAAATTTTGAAGATCATCTACCTCGCTTATCAAACCTGCAGCAATAAAATTACATTTTTGAACTAGGGGTTTGATTCTCGTTACAATTTTAGGTGCTACAAGTCCTGGCATTATTTCAATATTCTTTATTCCGTAGTTAATTATCTGCTGAATTCCCTTTTCAACAGCTCTTGAATCAAGAGCAAAAAACCTCAAAACACACTCGATGTTATTTGAATTGCACTGCTTGTATATTCTCATTTTTGTCGTTATTATTCCATCTGCTCCTGCGTTTGATAAAAATTTTATGCTATCTTCATTTGGATTCAAACCAGAAATGAAATCTATATCAACAAATATTTTTTTGTTGAAATGTTTATAAAATTTTATTCGTTTATTTATATTTGAAATACTTCCGTTCAAAAAAAAGATTGTATCTGGTTTATTTTTTGAAGGATCATAATTTTTATCCCATAAAGCTGCAATTATTCCTTTAAACATAATATATTCCTCTCTATTGTTATTTTAAAAGATTGTATCTGGTTTATTTTTTGAAGGATCATAATTTCTATCCCATAAAGCTGCAATTATTCCTTTAAACATAATATATTCCTCTCTATTGTTATTTTACCAGAAATATGATAACATAATCTAAATGGTAGAGAATAAGAGAAAACCATGCATTTTTTTGCATGGTTTTTTATTTTATATGGAGGTATAAATGAGAATACTAATTATTGGTGGGGGAATAGTAGGCTCTCTTATCACAAAGGAATTATCAAAATATGAAAATGTTCAGATAACCCTTGTCGATTCTAATTTTGATCTGGGAGCTGGTGTAACAAAAGCTAATTCTGCAATATTACATGGTGGTTATGATGATGAACCTGAAACTTTAAGAGCAAAACTTTGTGCAAAGGGTAATAAAATGTATGACGATCTGATTGAAGAATTAGGGATCCCTGTTCAAAGAACCGGATCACTCGTTGTTTCAAAATGAACTGAAGAGGATAGACTTAATATTTTAGAGCTGTACAAAAGAGGTATTGCAAACGGTGTTTCGGGAATGAAAATTGTTGAAAGAGAAGAACTGGATAAACTAGAACCTTTTCTTTCAAAGGAATATACATACGGTTTGTACTGCTCATCAGCCGGCATTACTGAACCCTGGATAGTTGCCATTAATTCAGGAAAGTTTGCTCAACTTAACGGTGCTGATTTAATATTGGGCGATAGTGTCATAAATGGAATAGTTAAAGATAAAAAAGCTGTTGCTGCAGAACTAAAATCAGGAAAAAAGGTTGAAGCTGATATTATTATTAATTGTGCCGGTTTATATTATGAAGAAGTTGCTAAATATTTTAATGTTGAAGTTGAAAAGGTTTTTTTGAGAAGAGGAGAATACATTCTTCTAGATAAAGCTGCAAAAGAATTTGTAAATGGTGTAATATTTCCTCTTCCAACAAAAATGGGAAAGGGAAAATTAGTTCTTCCGACAATCGATGGAGGAGTTTTTCTTGGGCCTACTTCAGAAAATTTGAAAGATTTTGATCCTGAAGATCTCGCAACAACAAAATCTGGTTTAGATGAAATCTTATCAAGTGCTGAAGACCTTGTACCAGGTATTTCAAAATATAAATGGATTATTAAAAACTTTGCAGGGTTAAGACCAGAAACTAAAGGAAAAGACTTTATTATTAAAAGAGATGAAGAGATATCAAATTTCATAACAGTTGGAGGGATTAGATCTCCCGGATTAACTGCAGCTCCAGCTATAGCTGAATATGTTATTGATGAAATTTTGAATGGGGAAATGGAATTAAATCTTATTAAAAAAGAAGATTTTGTAAAAAAAATTCCTGCACAAATAAGAATAAAAGAAGAATCCTTTGAAAAAGTTTCTGAACTAATTAAGGAAGACGAGTTATACGGAAGAATAATTTGCCAATGTAACCAGGTATCTGAAAGAGAAATCGTTGATGCTATTCATGACGGTGCGAAAACAATAGAAAGTGTTAAACTAAGAACAAGAGCTGGATTCGGAAGATGCCAGGGAGGATTTTGTACCTGGAAAATAGCTAAAATTATCTCGAGAGAAACTGGAGTAGAACTTGAAGAATTGATAATGAATAACGAAAACAGTAATCTTCTTGAAGGTAAGGTGAGACAATGAAAATAATAAATACTGATGTTCTAGTAATTGGTGGAGGCGCTGGTGGCATGGCAGCAGCTCTTGCGGCAGCTAGAGAAGAAGTAAATGTAATTCTTCTTGAAAGGGAAAACAGTACCGGCGGTGTTTTAAACCAATGCATTCATAATGGATTTGGTTTACATTTTTATAAAGAAGAATTAACTGGTCCAGAATTTGCAGATAAGTTATTCAACGAAATGACTCTAGATAGGGTAAATATAATTTCTGAAAGTTATGTAAGAGAAGTAGATGTTCAAAATAAAATTGTTCAGGTTTTGTCACCAGATGGAGCATACGAAATAAATGCTAAAACAGTCGTAATTGCGACAGGAGCAAGAGAAAGACCCTTTGGTGCATTGATGATTCCAGGAGATAGACCTTCAGGTATATATACAGCTGGACTTGCTCAAAGATTTGTCAACCTTGAAAACCGTCTTCCAGGAAAAAGAGCTTTAATTTTAGGTTCTGGAGATATAGGATTAATAATGGCAAGAAGGTTAACTCTGGAAGGAATGAAAGTTGAAGCTGTGCTTGAAAGAATGCCATTCCCTGGAGGATTATTAAGGAATATTGTTCAGTGTCTTGAAGATTATGATATTCCCCTTTATCTATCTCACACAGTAACTAAAACAATTGGAAGAGGAAGATTAAACTCTGTTGAAGTATCTAAGGTTGATGAAAATTATAATCCAATTCCAGGTACTGAAAAAACATATGATGTTGATACTCTGATTCTTTCTGCAGGATTGATCCCACAAGTTGAGGATATTAGTGATTCTTTACAACTAGACCCTGTTAATAAAGGCTATTCTGTTTCTAATTCGTGTGAAACGAACATTGATGGAATATACGCAGCAGGAAACAATGTTGCCGTTTTTGATTTAGTTGATTATGTTGCTGCAGAAGGATGGATTGCTGGAAGACATGCTGCTTTGAAGAGTATAAACGAAGAACATTTCGCAGAAAAATTCCCGGTTATTAGAGGAAACAATGTAAGCATTCTTGTTCCGTCATTTATAGATTTTAATGAAAGTTTAAGATTATATTTAAGGGTATCAAAACCCATTGAAAAGGGAAGAGTGATTTTAAAAGAATTAGGAGTTGAGAAAAAATTCGTTGATGGAGTACCAAGTGAAATGATCCAAATGGTTTTAAATAAAAAGAAAATGGAAAAGATAAAAGAAGTTGGAAGCTTATCTGTGGAGGTAGTTGAAGATGAGTAGAAAAATAACTTGCGTAATGTGTCCTGTTGGCTGCAGAATA
>CAZGZM010000234.1:0-3836 GCA_964529955.1 uncultured Thermotogaceae bacterium | reverse complement strand
CCTCAGTTGAAGAATTTAAAGTACAAATTCTTCTAGGTCAAAGAGTTTCATAAAGAACACGAAATTCTTCATATACCACACGAACCAAAGAACAGTTCTTGGTAATGTCCCTATTTTTCTTCAGACCCTATTTTTGCTCACATCCCTATTTTTTTCACATATTATCCAATAACTCTTTTTTCGATTTTATGGTATTAGCTGGTAAATCCATTTTGTATTTTTTGCATATCTTCCAAGCAATAATTATTCAATTCAAAGTTTTTTTCTAGGAGATATATTTTATATTATTTGTAAGCAGCTTTATAATCTATTTTGATTTTTTAAATAAATTGCCTGTAAATGATTTTATCTTTTTCTTATACAGCTGAGTTTTTTATTAGAAATTGATAATGTTTAGTGATAAAGGTAAAGAAGTCTTTCGCTGTATTACTTTTATCTTCTATTTCGCATTTTCCAGAATTATGGAGCATCATAAGGATTTTTAGTTTTTCGTCCATTATTTTTGATAAAAAAATATATTCATCGTACTCTCTGTATTTCTCCATTATCTTCAATATAAAAACCGAGAAGAGGAGAATCAAGAATACTGATATTTTTTCTTTTTTTACAACAAATAGTGATTTGAAATCTGATTTTAAACTGTAAATCTTTTCTCTAGCTGTTTTTCTTTGTATTAAAATTCCTCCTTTATGGAGTTTTTCAAGTTCTGTATAAACTGCTTTTTGATTTAGATATCTTTTTTTTGCAAGTTCATTGGAATTTGATTCCTTATTGAAAAGGAGATAATAAACTATTTCTGCTTTGGTGGAAGGTCCAAATAACATTCTTAACTTCAATAGAATATTTTCAGGGTTTTCAAGTTCAGGTTTTGCAATAATTTTATTATATTCATCCTTTTTATCAGCTGCTTTTATGTTTTCACTAAAGGATAAATCAGGGAGAATCAGATCTTTTTTTATTCTTTTTAATCTTGCGGAATTAATGTAATCTTTATTTTTAGACCAGGATGCAGAGATTTTTGAAAGTCTTCCTTCATATTTAGTGAAATATTCTGAAAAAGCAATTGCACTCTCAGGATCACTGTTTGAGACAAAGGACTTTTCACTTGAAATCCATACTCCAAGTTTAGTCCATTGATCCCATAAAATATCAATTGAATTTTGAATTAATAAATCTTTAAATTCTTTCAGATACATTTTTATACCCCATCTTTTCTAATAAATCCTTAAGCACTATTTTAAATCCCTCAGAGATATCATGAGTCATACACCATTTTGAAGCATTGTAAAGTTCATCGCTATCAGGATTAAGTTTTTTTAAGTCATCAAGATGATAACCACCTCTATCTACACTTGCATAAAGTTTAAAATAGATTTGATCTATTCTCGAAATATAATAAATTGATAAATTCTTTCCATATTCTTTTCTTAATAATCTTTTTTCAAAGTTAGTTGGTAAACCTAAATCAATCATAGAAGTTGGTCCTGAATTCAACCAATCTTTAGGGATATTAAAATCTCTGGAGATTGTACTTACCATTTCCTTCAACCAATCAGGAAATATAGCTTTTTTAATTATAATATTATCATCATTATTTTCAACAAATCCTAAAACATCAATATCTTTAGTGGTTCGATAAACAAGACCCATTGCGTTTAATGCAGTTCCACCACACACTACAAATTCAATTTTTTTGTTATTTAATTTAAGTTGAGAATTTAAAGCTTTTAGATATACTTCAAAATTAGAAAAAAGCATTTTATCATCCATGTATATAGTATATCATATACTAACAATTAGTATAATAAGTAATAGTTATAAAAGAATTAAAAGGAGACACCATTTTATTTATAAAATAATCATCCTGATCAAATAATTCCTTGAATAATCATAATGTTATTATATATAAGAAGTTTTAGTGAAAACATAATCTCTTTAAGAAGAATTTCTTATTCTTTAAGAAATTCTTCTTGGTATAGATACAAAAATAGTTTCTGTCCCATTTTTCTTAAAGTCATTTTTCGTTTTTCAGTGGTTAACTTAGAAAGCTTTTTTATGTTTTTAGCTTATTGTAAAGAAAGATAAAAATAAGTATTACAGATATCATCCTAGGAATGAAAATGATATTTTGAGCTGTTCTCCAAAAAAAAATTTCAAGAATATTTGGAAATAGTAAAAAGATCAGTAAGGAAAGTAATCAAAAACAATAATGATTAGACGGTTATGGGAATTTGATAGTGTGTTATATATACTTCAAATGCATACAACAAAATGCTGAATTTTTAATTGGTATAGAGAAAATTATCACAAATTTAATGACTAAATAAGTATGTTGTTTATATTTCATGAAAATTTATTTGGATTCTATTTACTCGTTTTATAAAAAAAAATAATCAACAGAAATTACAATCTAAGATATAAAGGTAATAATACAAGATTAAATTTATGTATAACATAAGCCTATTAAAGAATTAATTAATTTGATATAATTTATTCAATATATATGTACTTCAATATTCTAGAAATGAGTGATTATTTATGATTGATATTTCAATGACAACAGCATTATTTCTATATATTATTTGTTTTATTTTTGGCTTTGTTTTTATGATGGTTTTATATTATTTTGTTGATCAAAAAGAAAATAATTATCTTCATTTCTTTTTGTTTTTTGGATTTAGCCTGATTGGAGCTTTTCTGCTTGCTTTTAGTGATACATTTGGAGTTGTGATTGGAAAAATTGTGTCTAATAGTTTAATTGTAATTGGTTATATGATGCTTCCATATGGTATTCGTAAAATATATAATTTAAAAGAAAATAAAATATTTTATTTCATATCATATTTTTTGTTTTTAACTTTGTTTATATATTTTATATATATTAATGATAATATTTTTGCGAGAGTTTATTTGATCAATTTTACAAGTATAGTTGTTCTCGGGTACGGATTATATACAATGATAAAAGAACGAAAAATTGTAAATGGTCATGAGGTAATGTCGTTAGCAATTCTGGGTATTATAGTTATGACTATATTGAGAACTGTTAATTTTATGATTAATAGTGAGGTAGCTAATCAATTTTTACTTTTTAAATATGATCCATTCTTTATTGTTTTAGCTGGAATAGCTAATTTATTTGTAATTCCTGGAATACTTAGCATTATTAAAAGTCAAAAAGAAAAATCGTTATTTGAAAGTGAAACAAGATTAAGTAAATCACAGGCAGTGGCTAATGTAGGATCATGGGAATTAGATATTAAAAAAAGTACTATATGGGCATCAGATGAAGCTTTTAGGATATATGAAATTAGTCATAACTCCGATTATATTGATTATTCAGAAATTAAAAAAATCGCTAGCCAGGAAGATAGAAACATGATGGATCAAACATTAGAAAATTTAATCAATAAAGAAGAAGAGTATAATATTACATTTACAATAAATGTTCCTTCAGGTCAAAAAATAATTCATTCTGTAGCAGAACTGTCTTACGACAGGGATGGAAATCCTGACAAAGTATTAGGGGTCATAAGAGATATTACCGAGTTAAAAAAGTATCAAGATTCACTGATTAATATAAGCTATCATGATCAATTAACTGGACTATATAACAGAAGATATTATGAGGAACAAATTAGTCTTTATGAAAATAATCAGGAATTAATTTCACTGATAATGGCCGATATTAATGGGCTTAAACTTGTTAATGATGCCTTTGGTCATCTGAAAGGAGATGAATTACTTAAAAAAGCAGCTCAATTGTTAGAAAAACACAATCCAAAAAATGGAATTCTTTGCCGTATTGGTGGAGATGAGTTTGTATATTTATTACC
>CAZGZM010000233.1:0-3851 GCA_964529955.1 uncultured Thermotogaceae bacterium | reverse complement strand
CTTGAAACAATTCTATAACCGTACAAAGTATGATTTTTAATTATTTTCCATTCTTCCTCAGTTAATGGTTCCTTTTTATTTAAAATTTCAGGGTTGATAGCGATTTTACCAATATCGTGATAATAAGCCATTTTTCTTAATTCTTCAATGTCACTTCTTCTTGAAAGTTGCATTTTATTAGCGATTTCTACAGAGAGAGTTTCAACTTTTTTACAATGATCTAAATCTTCATTTGTACTTTCATTACTGATTTTCTTAAGATATTCGAGCATTCCCATTCTTCCATCTGCTTTTTTTGAAAATTTTACTTCATACATATTATCTTCAGCTATTTTGTAAATCTCTTTAGGAGACTCCTCTTTACCATTTGATAAAGAATAACCATACGAAATATTTATTGGAATTTTAGTTTTTATTTTCTTTAATTTTGTAATAACTCTATTCATTTTCATAGTAATGGTTTCCTCAGAAGCTTTTTCTATAAAAACAGCGAATTCATCTCCACCTGTTCTGCTTACAAAATCAGTTGAGAATACTTCTTTTAAAGTCTTTGCCAGATAAATAATTGATTTATCCCCTTCTTCATGGCCAAAAGCATCGTTTGTTAGCTTTAATCCATCAAAGTCGATAACGATTATTCCAAAAGGAAAAGACAAATCACTTTTTTCTAAATGTTCGTTAAAAGAGTCTCTATTCAATAAAGTTGTCATTCTATCGTGTTGTGCGATATATTCAAGTTTTTCCATCTTATTGAAGTTTTCTGTTTCATCGACAATAGTAGCTTCATATATATCAACTCCATCTATTTCTCTTACAGAAAAACTAGTTTTGCATAAGATGAACTTGTTGTTCTTATCGTTTTTGTTGATGAATATCTTAGTTTTAATATTATCTTTTGGTAATATTTCTAAAATATCTTCAAATTTTAATTCTTTTCCATCGATTTCAAAAATGAAAGAATCAATTGAAAATGATTTTTCGTGTTTTAAACCCATAAGATCCAGTAAATAATTATTAATGAAAATAGAATTTCCAGAACCTTCACAACAAAAGATTCCAACCTTTGAATTTTTAAAGAGTTCTCTGAAAAATTTCTCGCTTTCAGAGAGATTTTCTCTTTCTTCAATTTCATCAGTTATTTCCTGAATACATATGATAAATTGACCAGGTTTATTACAATATGAAAACTGCCTATACCACTTTTCTTTTCCATCAATTATCCTTGATTTAGCAATTGTTTTTGATGGTTTGCCAGAAAGAGCAACCTTACCTAATAATTTTATCCAATAATCTTCTATATCTGGGAAAATTTCTTTTATCGTTTTGTTTATAAAATTACCTGGTTGCTGTTTAAATGCTTTATGCATTTCTGGATTTGCTTCAAGAAATTTAAAATCAATGGGTTGATTTTTTTCATCGGTAATGATTTCACATATAGCAGCTCCTTCATGAAGAAAACTGAAAAATTCTCTGAATTGAATATCCTTCTGTTGAATTTCATTTTGAGTTTTTTTATTGGAGGTTATATCAACAAAGGTTATTATTATCCCATCTATTTCTTTCGATTCTGTTATATATGGCATCACGCTTATCAAGTATGTTGTATCAGCTAAAGTATTCAATTCTTTAATAGTAATTTTATTCTCTCTTATAGATTCCTTAGCTAATTCTATAAAATCAACTTCATCTGAGAAAATATCTGTTATATGAGTTAAGGGTCTTCCAAGGTCTATTTCCATTAAATTAAATATTTCTGCAGCTTTGGTAGTAAACTTTCTAATTCTCAATTCATCATCTAAGAATAATACACCAATATTTGTGGCATTCATTAAATTATTCAAATCATTAGTCATTTTTGTAAGTTGTTCTATTTTTTGCTCATGTTCTGCATTTACAGTATAAAGTTCTTCATTTACTGAATGAAGTTCTTCATTAGTGCTTTGAAGTTCCTCGTTGCTCGCCTGAAGTTCTTCATTACTTGCCTGAAGCTCTTCATTACTTGTTTCAAGTTTTTCAACAGTTGTCTGAAGCGCTTCCTTTGTGTATTGTAATTCTCCTTCAAGATAGAGAATTCTTTCCTGAGATTCCTTTGAAATATCAACAATGCTTTCTTTACTTTTATTGCTAATTTTTCTTTCTGTTTTTTCGGTAAATTTAATGAAATATAAATTCTTTGAAACCCCTCTAACTAAAACAGGTTCTACAGAAATATCTAATACTTCCTTTGTGTCATTATAATCAAAAAATATATTTTCATAATTAATACAATCCTTTTTCTTCATTGCCTTTTGAATTGCAGCTGAAAGAATAATTTTAATATTATCGGGTACCATTTTTAAAATATCCAGAGAGGCTTTACCAAGCAGGGATGGTTTTAAATACTTTTTAACATCCCCAAAAAAATATATGCTTTGATATTTATCATTTATCAAAATGCTTGAAGGCATATGTGCATCCATAAGGGAAGAGTATATTTTCATGTCTTGAGTTTCAGAGTTAAGTGAATAACTATAATCCACAGGAGTTTTATTATTATTTGATGCTATTGCTCTAATAGGATTATACTTGAATGAATTATTTTCCAGATGAAAATTTTTAAGTTCTTTCTTTTTGTAAATTTTACAGTGGCGGTCAATTGTTTCAAATCCTATAGCTGAATCTCCTAATGATTCGCTTGCTCCAAGTACTAAAATGCCATTTCTGTTTAACCCAAAATGGAAACTGCTGAAAATTTTCTTCTGAAATTCATTATCAATATAAATCAAAAAATTTCTACAGCTAATTAAGTCAACCTTTGTAAATGGAGGATCAGTTAAAAGATTCTGAAAAGCAAATACCATTCTATTCCTTAACATTTTACTGATTTTAAACCTTCCCATTTCTGTTTCTGAAAAGTATTTATCTTTGTACTTTTTTGGCATCTGTTCCATACTTTCGAGAGTATATATTCCCTCAGAGGCAAAATCAGTAAAGGTTTTATTTACATCAGTAGCAAAGATCTTGTAATTAATAAATTTATCAGTTTTTAAAAAATATTCCTCAAATAGAATTGCTATTGAATATGCTTCTTCCCCAGTAGAGGATGAAGGAACCCAAACACGAATATCTTCACCAGGTTTTTTTTCATTAACTATTTTCGGTATAACAACTTCTTCGATTTTTTCAAAAACTTTATTATCTCTAAAAAAGCAAGTGACACCAATAAGCAAGTCTTTATATAAAGCTGATGATTCTTCTTCGTTCTCATCTAGTAAATTCAAATATTCGTCTATATCCTTAATGTTTTTAAATTGCATTCTTCTTGTAATTCGTCGATACACAGTACTAATCTTATATTTGTTAAAATCAATATTATACTTACGATAAATATACATTATAATTTTCCCGAATTCTCCAGGAAAATTCTTCTTATCCATTGTTAATTTTAATTCTGGAATTGACTTGTCATATTTAATATATTCGCTTATTATTCTTGCCATTTCTTCGGGTTTCAGTATTAAATCAGCTACATTAGTTGCTTTTGCGTTCTTAGGCATTCCATCAAAGGCTGCGCTTTCTTCGTCCTGAACCATTACAAATCCACCATAGTTATGTATTTCAACTATTCCACTGCTTCCGTCAGAACCAGTCCCTGATAAAACAATACCAATTGCTCTTTCTTTAAAATCAACAGCAAGAGATTTGAAAAATTCATTAATTGGAAGTTGAAAAACTTTTTCGGACTCAAAGTTTTTTACATATAAAAAACCATCTTTAATATACATATTTTTCTTTGGTGGAATTAAATAAATGGTATTCTTTTTTACTTTTACTCTTCTTTTTTGCGGGAATTTTACAATTTCCATAGTAAT
>CAZGZM010000232.1:0-3857 GCA_964529955.1 uncultured Thermotogaceae bacterium | reverse complement strand
GTTCTTCCTTCGTTGAGCATTAAAATAAAAGGTGTTTCTTTATCAGTTATTTCAAATGGTCCGTGGAAATATTCACCTGAGTGAATAGCTGCAGAATTTATCCATTGCATTTCTAATAATATACATATTGAATATGAATAAGCTACTCCAGCGCTTGCTCCACTAGACATAACATAAATAAATTCAGCATCACTATATTCTTTAGCAAAATTTTCAGCTCTTTTTAAAGAGTATTTTTTAGCATTTCTAACTATTAAATCTATCTTATCAAAAGCATCCATAGCTTTATCATAATTTTCATATCCATCAAAGGTATTAAGTATTTCAAAAGCTAATCTAAGAATCTTTCCCATTTTTGATTCATCAATTTTTACTTCTTTGCCCCATTCATAAAGAACAATATATTTTCCTTCTTTACCTAAAGAGGATTCTTCTTTCCATGTAAACGAAATGGTTGTTGCTCCTTTTTCGTTTGCTATTTTTGTTGCTTTAACAGTTTCTGGAGTTTCTCCAGCATGTGATACTGTTACAACTATTGTATTATCACTTAAATACTGAGGTGTTGCATGTACGAATTCATTACTTGTAAAATACCCAATTTTTAAACTCTTTGACTGGTTCTCCAAGAGATATTTTGCTGGATATTGTGATGCTAATGAACCTCCACATGCTACAAAAACTACACTATCAATATTTTCATTATTCTTTTTTATATCTGCTACTATTTCAGATATCTTCATTACTAAACTACCTCCATATCTATTTTATAAAATTACATATAAGTTATTTTTTAAACATCTTCACTTCTAAGTTCGTTATAAAAAATATATTTATCTCCTCTGATATAACTTATCAAATACTCAACAGGTGTATTGTCACTTGAGTATGTAGATCCTTTGAATAAAAATAGAGGAAAATTAATCTTTGTGTTCATAATTTTTGCAATTTTTTTATTAGCCAATATTATTTCTATTGTCTGATTCCCTTTTACTGGATGAACATTATAAACTTTTCTCATTGTTGAGAATAAAGATGTGGTACTGAAATCAAATTTTAAAAGATCAGGAAAAAGAAATCTGTTCAAATAACATTCTTCTAAAGCTACAGGTTCGTTATCTACTTTTCTGAGTCTTAATAATTTGTATATTTCTTGTCCAATAGGAATATTTAAATTTGATGCTATATGACTATCTGCTTCTAATATTTCAAATTCAATCACTTCTGATTGAATAGTTTTTCCTCTTTCCTTTAACATTTTTGAAAATCCTTCAAGTGAAGTTAAACTCTTTCTAATAGCATTGGATTTTACATAAGTTCCCCTTCCTATTATCGCTTCAGCATAACCTTCTTCAACAACAGCAGTCAATGCTTTTCTTGCTGTCATTCTGCTTACGTTGTAAAGAGAACTTATTTCTCTTTCCGAAGGTAATTTCTCTCCAGAAGAAAATTCCTTTGAATGAATTTTTTTTACTAGTAGTTTTTCTATCTGCTTATATTTTGGTAAATATACATCACTACTTTTCAATTCTACCTCCAGTGGTATATACCACATACCAATTATATATGAATTTAAAATTCTAATCAAATTTTCATAGTTCCAATTAGAAACAATTAGATGTAAATATTTTAGATTAGACTGAAAATGCTTTCATTTTTATATACCACTGTTATTTTTTCGTTTTTTGTTTTTTAATATATTTCTTATTATATTAGGGATATATTAAAAAAAGTTTGTGGTATATACCAGTAAACCATTACGTAATTTTATGACTGAAACAAAAAATTCTTTATTAATAAATATGAAAGATTATTTTATTCATTCTTTAAAGAACTCAAAAATTCGGTAATCATTTACTTCTATTAAATGTGATAGTATGTTTTTGTGAATTAGTACCTTTTTTTATTTAATACTCCTTTTTTGAAATAGGTAATATGTTGTATGATTAACCCTGGACACGATTAAACTAGTAGAGCTCAAAAAGAGCTCTTTTTTTAACATAAAAAAACAGGAATCCTGAGGGATTCCCGTTATAATCCTAGATTAACTGGGTGTTTTGTATCTAGAATTAGTTTTTCAAAATCTAAATAAAAAAAGGAGTGAACCAAAAAAAGTATTACATTTGGCTCGATATATATTAACATAAATTTTTTTATAGTATATTAATTAATTTAAAATCTATAAAATGAATATGAAATTATTTAACTAAACTTGCAACTCCTACCAATCCAGGCCCCACATGAACCAGCATAGAAGGAACTATTTTATCCATATAAACTTTTTTTATTTTATAACTATTAATAAATTCTTCTAGAAGAGAAACACATTCAATAGTTTTTTGAGAATCACTGGAATGATAAATTGCAGCCATTTCAATATCCTTTCCATTCCAAAAATTTGATATTATTTGAATCATTTTATCTACAGTTTTTTTGATTCCTCTTGATTTACCTGCGGTATGATAAAATCCATCATTTCCAACTTCAATTATTGGTTTAATATTTAGTATATCACCAATTGTGCCACTAACATATCCTATTCTTCCACCAGCCTTTAAAAATTTAAGAGTGGGAATTACATAATAAACACTTAATCCTTCAGGTACATACTTTTTAAGAGTTTGAACCGTCTCTTGAAAATTCTTTCCAATTCCGATCAATTCTACTGCTTTACAAACCAAAAGACCTGAACCTATAGAAATACTAAAGGTGTTAATAACTTCAATTTTTAAAGAGGGGTCAAGTTTTAATAATTCTTCGGCTACTAGTCTAAACACATTGTAAGTACCGCTTATATTACTGGAAACATTAATAGCAATTATTTCCTTTATACCTTTATCTATTATTTTTTTAAAGCCTATCTTAACATCTTCATATGGAGTTAAAGAAGTTTTAGCAAAATCATGTTTCATATATTCTAAACATGTTCTTTCATCTATTTCTATATCATCTTTATATGATTTATCTCCCAAAAGGACTCTTAGTGGAACAACCTCAATAGAATATTTTTTAATTATTTCCCTTGGTGTATCGCTTGCAGAATCTGTAATAATTCCTATCATTCCTATCACTCCTTCAAATGATTATATAACATAATATCATGTTATGTAAAAAAATATTTGAATTCATTTAATTCTAGAATAATTTTTGAAAAGTAAAAAATTAAATATCAGTATTCTACTCTATTTTTCCCTTTTTCCTTAGCTTTATAACATAAATCATCTGCAATTTGAATAAGGTCGCGAGCATTTTCTTTAGAATTAGAAGTAAATGTAGTCAATCCAAAACTTACAGTTACTGGAATTTGTGCTGAAGTTCCAACTTCTATAAGATACCTTAATCTTTGAGCTATAGCTATAGCTGTTTTGTTTGTTGTATGAGGTAAAAGAATTATAAATTCCTCTCCCCCATATCTTCCAACAATATCTGTATCACGACAATTGTTTTTTAATATATTTGCAACAGTTTCCAACAATAGATCTCCCTTTAAATGTCCATGCCTGTCATTTATCTTTTTAAAATTATCAAGATCACAAAAAATCAAAGAAAATTCTTCATTGTATCTCTTTGCTCTTTTTAACTCTTCTTCAATTCTAGAATCGAAATACCATCTTGTATATAATTTTGTCAACGAATCTATTGTAGCCATAGAATAACGCATATAATTTTTAAAAATCAGAATTATCAAGGATTCAAATATGGATAATTCCTTAAGTATTTTATGCATCTCAGCTTGTTCAACGTCTAAAAAAGGATTGTATATTTCAATAAGTAAAATTGAATCTTCATCTAAATCTATAGAATATCTTATGTAAAATGGATTGGAATTTAAATTTTTTTCGTAATAGGGAATCTTTTCT
>CAZGZM010000231.1:0-3871 GCA_964529955.1 uncultured Thermotogaceae bacterium | reverse complement strand
TGTCCTCTGCTTCACTTATACCGAACAGATCCGGAGCATCAACTTCTGTGATGTTAATAGAATCATAAGACAGGTCGAGCTCGATTCTCGATGTGGTTGGTCCTTCTGAAAGAATGTCTGTCATAAAGATCTTTCCATCTATCTCATTCATTATCAACTTTTCAGTATCTGCGGCAACATCTGTATCAATAACGCTCCATCCTGCATTATTTGTCAATTTTGCAATTATAGTGCTGTTCTCATCACTTAGATCATACTTTCCGGCAAGATAGATACCGCTTTCTGTCCCTATCACATTGAAAGGTTTCTTAAAAGCCGGCACAAAACCTGATGTTATCTCTGTATGAACACCGGATTCAGGATTTATAGACCATGTTGAAATAACATCATCATTCTGTGAGATAAGATAAAGTCCATCAAGTGCGGATATTAACTGAGCATAGGTATCTGAAACAGGAGTAGGTGCAATCATCTCTATCACAAAATCGTCACCACTTCTTACTATTTTATAAAGATGTTTTATCGGGGCAGCCTGGTTGTCTTCTCCACCTGCAAAATAGATGGTCTCATTATAAATTGCGGCTGATGAAAACTCAAGATCATAATCGGCATAGTTTGTAATTGTTCCCACGGTATGCCAATCTGAAGAGGGAGCGTAATTTACCTGAAGTTCATATTCATAAACATCTTCTTCCGTTCTTACAACTGCGTAGGTAACACCTTTTCTGTCTCCTTCTATAAGTTGTTTTGTGCGGGATTTAAAAGATATCTGATGAGAGACAAGTCCATAATCACCGCTGGTATTTGAAATAAAACCTCCATGCTGATATTTTGTTAATGATCTAACATCATTGAATACATAATCCGCAAAAGATACAACAATTGAGGAAGGAGGGTAAGGAGAGGAATTATCACCATAACGTATATGGTCCAGCAAATTCGCCCACAGATCCTTTAACTCTTCAAACGACAAATTAATTTTCTTATATTCCACTACACTCGGTTCTGCATTAGGTCTAGTAGCCATAGCCCATTTGCCGACGTTTTCATAGTTTAAGTTACTCGCTCTTGTTGCAGAGTTCTTAAAATAATCTTCATTTACAGTCCCGTTTATTAAATACTGATCACTTGAACCTGCTAAATTTGAAGAGAGGTTATAGTGCATGGGAACATTTTCTTCTATATTACCGGAAGCATCTTTACAGAGCGCTATCTTTTCATATATATCATCACCAAATTCATCTTTATCATCACATTCATACTGAGCATAAATATCAGCTCTCCAGTTCCAGTAAGCATCCGGTTTTAAGCTTACCATGATCGGAGAAATCGTCACTGCGTCTTTATGGTTTGCAACATCATCATACTGTATCTTTTTTGCTACCTTACTGTCACTATCCCATGCAATATGAGGCCATCTTGTTTTTCCTGACCATGGATTATCAACCGTAGCGTGACTTCTTCCTATTCTAACATCAAAAATCCCATTATTTACTGTGTCTGTCTGACAGGAGGTGTTCCAGGTTGTATTATCAGTTTCACATCCAGTTTTATCACTTCTCACATTCAATGGTCCACAATACTCTGACAAGTCCAGTCCGCAGTAGTGTACTCGGTGAAAGGCATCGGGGATGATAGGCATGCCATTAAAATCTACTGCCACGGCAGATCCCGCATCATAAAGTCCACCTTGAAGATAAACTCCTATAGTGTGATTTTTACCAAAATTTGTTAGAAACAATGACTGCTCTTTAGTCCAGGGCATAGATAATGAATATCCTTTCTCTTTAGAGTTTGAAGTTTTGTCACAGACATCTCCGATTCCGTCAAGATCGTGGTCAGGCTGCCACATAAACACGGTCTCAAGGTTGCCGCGTGTTTTCCAGTATCCATTACCTAAAACTAAAGCTCCTTGTACTATCTCAGTATATGGATTTTTAATCGCTTCATAAGGATTGGCATCATTGGGGCAGTTGTCAACATCTATCGGAACACCGTCGCCGTCATCAATTGAAAGCTCATACAGTATTTCAACATCTTCCCAATAAACTCCCGAATAGTTTGCGTTAGATTTTATACCTGAAGCCAACTGAACTGTGTCGGGCTGCCTTTTCTTTGACTCTCCTACATAATACCCACCTGTCGGCATATCTGCTGGATAATTATTTTTCTGCCATACTACATTATTGTTGCTGTCAATTTCGAGTATCGCATTATAAAACCAATCATGATCAAGACTCCCTGCACCGTCGGAAATCACCTTCATTCTAACTAGAGCAAATCTGTTGTTTTCATTAGAGTTCGCTGTTAAAGAATCAATTTCTATTTTACATCCATCCGGTGCACTGAACTCATTATAGACTTTTTCAGGATCGCACGGATTATCTGATTTACAAAAATCAACACCTGTGTCACCCAAAAAAAGACCCTGTTCCCCAACAATACATCTTTTTACATCAGCTAAGGAGATGTTGTCATGCAGTATTTCTGTTTCAACTTTATGAACATGCTGATACCATATACTACCAATATTAAAGTTTGCTCCAAAACCACGTTTTGAAATATCATTTACAGTTTCCTCAGAAAGGGTCAGCTTTGAAGCCATATATAAAACGGCCGGAGAAACGTCATTACAAACTATGTTTTGAGGATAACCAAGCCTGTCTTTTATGCCGTCTCTTCCCATACAAAAAGTACCAACCGGAAGCCATTGATCTAAAAAGTCATAATGATTTGAGAAAACCAGCAGATTTTCAATTTCTTTCTTGCTAAAAGTTTCACCTCCCCATTCTACATCCTTTAAAGGTCTGAACAGAGTGACCGCTGACATCGCCTGACCATTACACGATCCACCATATGATATGTTACAATACCTCATTGCAGGATCATCTTCCGAATAATCTGATGGCTGTCGGCATACATAATCAGTGTTAGGAGAGCCATCAGCATTCAAATAATAAGACTTTGAGCCGCATGAATCGTCGTTATTACAACTTAAAAAATCAATAGGCCCAATATCACTCACCAGTAGCTCATCCGGCATGCAAACTGAAAAATTTCCATTTGTTTTTGAGCAGAATGTTCCTGAAGGGCAGCTTCCATCCTTAGATTTTTCACATTCCCCATAGAAATAACCGAAAGTGTAACTGTATGGTTCACTGCCTAAAGACCAACAATTATCTTCTGTTAATGTGCAAAACCATTTTTTTGCATATTCACGGCCTTCATTGTATGTAACTCTCTGCGGAACATTATTTCTTCCTGGTTTATCTCCAAATACTACCTCATATTTCTCTGCCAAACCTCCGGCATTTAACGAATCACCACTTAAAGGCAAGTAGCTTTCAGCAAACCATATAAGCTCTGGATTCATCCCAGTGGTATGAAGCTCCACACCCTGAAATTGAACCTTCAAATCTTCATCTAAATTTAGACGAATAATAGAATTGTCTCTTTCCATTAAATATTTCAGATCAATATCGGCTCCTTCAACCTGCATCAATAAAAATAACAATAAAAAAAGACTTCTTACAACAATTTTCATGACAAACCTCCAAGATATTTACACCACACGTTAAAACCTTAATCTACAGCCTCAGAAACAATATCAACGGCAGGAGTAGAAATTCCTGAAGGGAGAAAAGATAAATCTATTTGCAGTTGTGTTCTAAACAAATTTAACGTACTGAAATATAAAATCAACTTTTTTATCTTTTTTCTGTTCCCAAAAAAACTGTTAGAAATTTTGTTGATTTTGGGAAAAGGAAAAATGAGTTATTTGGGTTAAATCATAGTGTTACGTGGTTTACCGTGGGGAATTGTCCCTATTTGTTTAATGGAACCCAATCACTACTATTGCATATTAACACAG
>CAZGZM010000230.1:0-3898 GCA_964529955.1 uncultured Thermotogaceae bacterium | reverse complement strand
GATCGAATAAAAATCAGAGGAAATATCACAAAATTTCCAGGAAATCATTGAAGAACTTAAAGAATGAAACTTAAAAGGGAAAAAAACCGTCTAATGAAAGAATTAAAAAGGAGTATAAGGATAATTGAGCGAAAAAAAATTTAAACGAAAAACATTTAATGATATTGAAAAAATAGCTGGAAAGGTTCTGGAGAAATACAATGTGCTCCAATACCCTGCTAAACATATGAAAGAAATCATGGATAAGGAGAACATAATATATTCCGAGAGCGAAAATTTTAAGAAAGACATAAACGGCGTTTTTTTCACAAAAAAAGATTTAAAGGGAATAACAGTCAGCAGAGAAATCTCTCCAGAAAGAAAGAATTTCATAATTGCCCACGAACTCGGTCATCACTTCCTCGAACACTTGGATTCTGATGAAAGAATAGAATGTGCTGTATCGGAAAGAGTAGATTATAGTAAATTATCTCTCAAAGAGAACGAAAGAAAGGAACAGGAAGCTAATGTATTCGCTTCATACTTTCTTTTACCTAAAAAATTGATAGTTCCATACATAAAAATGAGCTTAAGATTAATAAAGAGTGATAAATCAGGAGTATTTTTATTAAACGAAAAGAGCAGTAAAAACAGGAACTGGAATTCTTTCAGCTCATTGATAACACATAGATTCAAAACATCTAAAACAATAAACAAATGGCGACTTTATAACTTGGGCTATGTAAAGTTCCCGGAAAATTAAAGGATAATATTTTTTATAATTTTTATTTCAAATATTTCATCAACTTATTTTTTCCTTAAATATAAATCTTCTTATTTGACAAGATTATTGGTAGAAAACTAGATTCATTTTTTAAATGCAAGTATGATTCTAATTTTTATCAGAAATTTTTTTGTTTTTTTTTATCTTACTCCTTATAAACTGTTTAGTATTCTTTTTGCATTGTTCATCTAGTTCTTCATAGTTATTATTCTGTTCTGCATACTCTAAAACCCAGTCTTCCTCCTTTATTTCCAACTGGACTCATTTTTCTCAAGGACAATTCACATCCTGAAGCTTCGTTGTACCAGCATCCTCCACGCTTTACTTTGTCATAGCCAAATTCTGCTCCGACAGGATTTTCAACGCTTTCATTGGAAAAAGGCTCATAAAAATCTGTGCACCATTCCCATACATTGCCGCTCATGTCATATATTCCTAATTCATTTGGAATTTTTGTTCCGACAGGATGGATCTTATTTTCAGAATTTTCCAGATACCATGCGACCTCATTAAGGTTATCGCTTCCAGAATATTTATAATTTTTAGTTTCATTCCCTCCCCTAGCAGCAAATATCCATTCGGCTTCAGTTGGTAGTCTGTATCCCTTAACCTCTGTTATATCTATTGTTTGATTTCCATTTTCATCAAGAAGGTTCCCATCCTTATCATAAGCAACAGGCAAATTCTCCTTTAAACTGAACCAGTTACAATATTCTATCGCCTGGACCCATCTGACATTTATTACTGGATTATCTCCCCTTCCCCAGTTTTTATCATCAGGTTCTTCCATACCTGTTTCTTTGCAAAATAAATCGTATTGCTCAAAGGTAATTTCGTGTTTTCCAAGGTAATAGTTATAAGTTAATGTTACTTTGTGCTGGGAATTTTCTTTATCATCATCCTCGTCACTTCCCATTAATAAGGTTCCTCCATTTAATAAAACAAAATCATTTTCATAACTCTGATTTACAGCATTCGCAAATGTAAATGTAAAAATAAGTCCTAACAAAATAATTATGAACTTTTTCATATAAACACCCCTTATTCAAAAATATTAACTCACCTTTTTGCTAATAATTTATTATACATTTTCAATCTTTTTTTTCTTTCAAAAGAAAACAGAGTAAATTTTCTTGCATAAGAATATTAATTTTTGTAAATTAAATATAAAGGAGAAAACAGAAATCATCAAAATACTTCCAGACAGCTTTATATTATAGTGCTTGAGAGAAGTGATTTTTCTGCCTAAACAGAATTTGTATTTTGAATTTTTCAGCTGATAAAAATCACTTTGAAATTCTATATTGCAAAGAATTTTAAGATCTTTTCTAAGAAGCTCTTTTTTTGAAGCAAGTATTTATGCTTTATCACCATATCCTGTTCCTTCATTTCATCATCAGAGTCCTTAGCATCGTACATCAGCTCCTTAGTTATTCTCGGTTTTTATAAAATTCATAATATCATCTACAAATTGATAGGAGTCTGAATAATCAACCATAATAATTGGCATTGTATCAGCTAATTTTTCAAATCCATCATATTCAAACAAATCTGTGTTGAATTTTTCTGCTCTTTCGATTAATGACCAGCTTTTTATCGCTTCTATAATTCCTTTGAAATTCATTTGCATAGTTGTTACTGCCTGCATTACTTTAAATCCTTCAATTTCAGAGTTATTATCAATAATGCTTTTTTCTTCTTCGAGGAAAGATAACACTTCATCAAAATCATCATCATTAGCCCAGTTTGAGCGAATAGAGGTTGAATATAAAAATGTTTTTTTTCCACTTTTTTGGAATTTATCAACTATAATTACTCTTGAAGAAGTTCCATTATCTGTCAGATCTCCATAAGTAATTGTGTTCAATTCTTTTAAATTACTGTCATAAAGATATTCGCTAAGCCCTGTACTTTGAAGCATACTGAAAAATACATCATAATCTTCATTATTTTCATAACTCAGCCCATTAATGTGCTGAAAATCAAGAATTAAGAATTCTCCCGGATTACCTTCCAAAAATTCTATTATTTGAGCAGCTACCTTTAAAAAATCACTCGATAGATAATTATGTTTAGTCATCCATTTTTCATCATCGTATGTTAATCGAATATCAAAATACCTTACACCCTTCTCGAGAAGCGTTTTTGGTGAAGATATTTGGGTTACTGATTGTCTGACTATGAATCCTTTCAGAAGTATTCCCGGTATTCCCATCATAATACTATCTGTAGTATAAGGATCAAGCTTACTAAATAAATTAACTCCACTGGAAAATGCATCGTGAGCTCCAAGCATTTTAGTGTCAATTACAAGCATATCTCCATTTAATGTTTCTCTCATCCAATTACTATAATCACTCACAGACTCCCTATGATTAAGTGTCACAAAGGGGAGGTTTAATATTATGAATAAAGCAATAATTGTAATTACTAGAATTATCAGAATTCTTTTAATAGCTAATTTTTTTCTCATCTTTCTTCCTCTCTTTTTTCATATCTTTTTTATTATTGCAAAGGAACTTACTTAATTATATTCCCCATCTAATTATTTTCCTAAAACTAAAAACAAATAAGAGATCGAGAAAAATGAAGAATAATTTTTATATACTAATTAGTAAGTTACTCGTCAGTATACAAACGAGGATACCACCGGAGTTATTTATCCGATGGTATTTTTGTTAGGGTGTAGGCTATTTGAAAGTGTTTTTTTAAAAGTAATTTCGTAAGTTCTGATGCAAGTAAATCATTATGTATATTAGTTATCACTAATAAGATAACCTATTAATGTGATGATTTAGTGATGGGATGCAAAAAAAATTTTAGAGTATAATTGATTTTAAAAGCGAGGTGAGAAATACTTTAATTCATAATGACTTTGGTTTCTAATAAATAATTTATGAATTATGGTTGATAATATGGAAAAAATAATAATTTGTATGGGAACAAATGACCGAGAAAATATTGCTAAATCTCATATGGGAGACACAATGATGTTTTATCTTTATGAGATTAGTGAAAATAATCATATTTCTTTCTTAGATAAGAGAGAAAATACGGTTAGAAATTTAGATCATGCTGGCAAGGGAAAAATGAATGCAATTTTGAACATTGTAAAAGAAGCTGATATTCTCGTTT
>CAZGZM010000229.1:0-3909 GCA_964529955.1 uncultured Thermotogaceae bacterium | reverse complement strand
TGGTGATAAAGGTTCAAATACAATTGGAAATTTATCTAAATCTGTTTCTGGAATATCTTTACCAAATATGGAAAGATTAGGAATGGGTAATCTCACAGAAATTAAAGGAGTTTCTCCAATTAATAAGACTTTAGGTGCTTATGGAAAGATGAAAGAAAAAAGTGATGGAAAAGATAGCACTACAGGGCATTGGGAAATAATGGGAGTAATTTTAAAAAAACCTTTTAGCTTCTTCCCTAACGGTTTTCCAAGAGAAATAATTTCTGAGTATGAATCATTAACAGGAAGGAAAGTTATTGGGAATACTCCTGCTTCTGGAACAGAAATAATAAAAAAGTTCGGTAAAAGACAACATAAAACAGGAGAACTGATTGTTTACACTTCGGCTGATAGTGTTTTTCAAATTGCAGCTCCTGAAGAAATTATTCCACTTGAGGAATTATATAAATATTGTGAAATCGCAAGAAATCTCTTGGATAAAAGCGATTACAAGGTAGCTAGGGTAATTGCTAGGCCTTACATTGGAGAATTTCCTAATTATATTAGAACCTCAAACAGGCATGATTATTCTTTACCTCCAGATGAGAAAACTGATATGGAGTTTCTAGTAGAATCGGGAATAAATGTTTATGCTGTTGGAAAAATAAATGATCTTTATAATGGGCATGGAGTTAGTGATTATGTTAAAACAAAAAATAACATGGATGGTGTAGATAAAACGATAGAATATCTAAAAAATGTAAAAAAAGGATTAATATATACAAATTTAGTAGATTATGATGCAAAATATGGTCATCGAAATGATCCATCTGGATATGCAAATGCCTTGGAAGAGTTTGATAAAAGACTTCCTGAAATTTATAATGAAATGAATCACGAAGATATTTTAGTGCTGACAGCTGATCATGGATGTGATCCTACAACACCTTCCACAGATCATTCAAGGGAAATGGTTCCTCTTCTTGTATATGGAAGAAATATTAAAGAGGCAACAAATCTTGAAATAAGAGATTCTTTCTCTGATTTAGGAGAAACAGTTCTGGATTATTTTAGCGTTAAAGGTAAACAAGTTGGAAAAAGTTTTTTAACAGAAATTACAAAGGGGTCGTAGCGTAGCTGGGAGCGCATTGCCTTCGCAAGGCAGAGGTCGGGGGTTCGAATCCCCTCGACTCCACCACTATAAGTTTATTCTCCTTAAATAACTACCTGTGTAACTTTTTTTTGAATTAATGATATCTGATAAAGTTCCACTCGCAACCATTTCTCCTCCAGCTTTTCCACCATCAGGACCAAGATCAATTATGTAATCAGCATTTTTAATAACATCTAAATTATGTTCAACAACAAGTACAGTATTTCCCTTCTGGACTAGTTTGCTCAATACTTTTATTAATTTTTCAACATCATCAAAATGTAACCCCGTAGTAGGTTCATCTAAGATATAAAAAGTTCTTCCAGTTGATCTTTTTTTGAGTTCAGATGAGAGTTTTATTCTTTGAGCTTCTCCGCCCGAAAGAGTAGTTGCGGGCTGTCCCAATTTAATATAATTTAATCCTACATCTATAAGTAGTTCTAAAATTTTATTCAAACTAGGAATTTTTTTAAAAAATTCATACGCTTCTTCAACAGTCATTTCTAAAATATCTGAAACATTCTTTCCTTTATATTTTATTTCTAATGTTTCTTTATTATATCTTTTACCTTTACAAACATCACACTCAACAAAAACATCTGGGAGAAATTGCATTTCAATTTTAATTAATCCATGACCTTTACATACTTCGCATCTTCCACCCTTTACATTAAATGAGTATCTTCCCTTTTTGTAACCTCTTGCCCTGGATTCAGGTAATTTTGCAAAAATATCCCTAATGAAATCGAACATTCCTGTATATGTAGCTGGATTAGATCTTGGAGTTCTTCCTATTGGTGATTGATCAATTACAATAACGTTATCCAGGTACTCTAAGCCAATTAATTTTTTATACTTTCCCTCTGTCATACGAGATTTATTGAGATTGTTTCTAAGAACAGGATATAGAGTATCAATTACTAGAGAACTTTTACCGCTTCCTGAAACTCCTGTAACACATATCATTTTTCCCAAAGGGAACTTAATATTTAAATTCTTCAAATTATTTTGTTCAGCACCAATCAATTCTATTGATTCAAAACTATTACAATTTTCATTTTTTTTGAATATTGGAATTTTTTTCTTTCCTGAAAGATATTTTCCAGTTAGGGAATTATCAGGAGGTGTTTCGATAAGCTTTTCTGTAATTCCCTGATAAATAACATTTCCACCATGGATTCCTGCTCCAGGGCCTATATCTACAATGTAATTAGAAGATTTCATTACTTCTTCGTCATGTTCTACAACAATAACTGTATTTCCTAAATCTCTTAAATTTTTTAATGTTTTTATTAATTTATTATTATCTCTGGGATGTAAACCAATTGTTGGTTCATCTAGTACATATGTTACACCTGTTAAACCAGAGCCTATTTGGGTGGCTAATCTAATTCTTTGAGCTTCTCCTCCTGATAATGTTTTAGCTTTTCTTGATAAGGTTATATAGCCTAACCCTACATCGATTAAAAATTTTAAACGTTTTAAAATTTCTTTATTCAACTCTCCTATTATAAGTTTTTCATGTTCGCTTACTATGATTTTTTGAATTTCATCATAAATCTCAGAGATTGTTAAATCAGATAACTCTGCTATATTTTTCTCGTTTATTGTAACAGATAAAGCTTCCTTTCTTAATCTTTTTCCATTGCACTCCGAACAGGTAGATTCAATCATAAACTTATCTTCCAGCCATCTTCTCATGTCTTCTGACTGGGTTTCATAATATCTTCTTTTTAAATTGTTCATTATTCCTTCTATTTTTTTCTTTGTTTTATACAAAACCTTCTCAGATTTATACTCGTAATCAATTTCTTTTTCTGAACCATACAAAAGAATATTCTGAGTTTCTTCCTTCAGATCCTTAAATATAGTATCAGGACTTTCTCCAAGCTTCTTTAATACTGAAATAGTGTATTTCATCGAATAACTGTTTTCGGAGTTACTCATAGGCTTTAAAGCCCCTCTAAGAACTGATAGATCTCGATCAACAACTAGGTTCTCATCAAATTCCCTTGTTATTCCCAATCCATGACAATTGGGACAGGCTCCATATGGATTGTTAAAGGAAAATATTTTCGGATTTATTTCAGGTAAACTTATATTACAGTGCGTACAGGCAAAATTTTCGCTGAATAATTTTGTTTTCTTTGTTTCATAGTCAAAAACCTCTACAATTCCATTTCCCTCGTTTAAAGAGAGTTCAATACTATCAGTTATTCTTGATTTATTTTCTTCGTTTAGTCTAACCCTATCAACAATTAAATTAATATAATGTCTTTTATTTTTATCTAGTGATATATTTTCTTCCAGATCATAATCAACTCCATCAATTTCTATCCTTACATAACCTTTTTTCTTTAATGAATCAAGTTCTCTTTTAAATTCCCCTTTTTTTCCTCTAGATATTGGTGATTTGATAATTAATCTATTCTCTTCATGATATTCATTAAATATACTTTGTAATATTTCATCAATTGTTTGCTTTTGAACTTCTCTTCCACAGTTTGGGCAATGGGGTATACCAATTTTTGAATAAAGAACACGCAAGTAATCACTGATTTCAGTTACAGTACCAACTGTTGATCTAGGATTATGGCTAACTGATTTTTGTTCGATTGCAATGGAAGGTGATAATCCAGTTATATTATCAACATCAGGTTTCTTAAATTCACCCAGGAACTGTCTGGCATAACTTGAAAGAGATTCCAGATACCGTCTCTGCCCCTCTGCATAAATTGTGTCAAGAGCAAGAGAAGATTTACCGGAACCTGATAATC
>CAZGZM010000228.1:0-3921 GCA_964529955.1 uncultured Thermotogaceae bacterium | reverse complement strand
GTAACAGAAACTAAAAGTCTTCCAGTTTCAGTATTCATAATGGTTGAAGTGCTTTCTCTATCTTCTAATAAACTAATAACTCTGTAATCAGTACTTTCTGATAAAGGTTCGATGTCCTCATCATAAACTATTAAACCTTCAGTTCTTACAATCTGCTTTCTCTCAGAAGTCCATTGACTGGTAAAATTCTTAAGAGTATGTGAAAGAAGAGATTCGATTTTAACATTACATTTTAGTATTCCAATTATTTCGTTTTCATCATAAACTGGAACAACAACACCTAAAACATAACCCTCTGCGCTTGGGTCGAATCCTCTATCATCGAAGAAAATCTTCCCCTTTCCTTCATTGTATGCTTCTACCCACCAGTATTTATGAGCGTGAATGAAAGTGGTTAATTTTGATGTAGTTCCAACAACTTCTCCATATTTATTTGTTAAGAAAATTTCTCCGTAAAAATCAGGGAGAACCTCCTGCTGCTTTTTCAAAAACTGTGAAGTCACATTTGATAAATAATTCTGTATGAAAGGGTCATCTTCAGATGATTCCATCCACTTGTTATTTAAATCTTCCAGTTTTTTATCCAGTTCTTCTTTTTTCATAGATTGGAGGAATTCATTCGATTCTATTAATGATTCCTTTAGTAGTTCAGAAGTTGAAAGGGTTACAGCTGTATCTGATATATCCTTAAGAGAATCACTTATTTCTGAAGCTATATAATTAGAAACGCTGGTTATTTGCGAAAGGTTGCTGTTAATTATTCTCTGTTTATTGTAAATGGAGTAAAAAATTGAAAAAAGTCCTGCACTAACTATTCCCATTATGAGAATCAACAACGTAATTTTATATTTCAGCTTCATGCAAATCCCCCGATTCCAGACTTTGTTTATAAAAAAAATGGTAGAAAAAAGTAATTATTACATAAGAATTTTATCATAAAATATGTTACAAAATAAAAGCAACGTACTTTTTTCTTGGCTTATTTAATAAGGATAGCTGATTTTTTTGTGATTAATTTATCGATTTAAATTTTTTAAAACTTTAGCAAGCAAGAAAAAAATATTTTTCAATTTTCCACATAAATAGGACTTAAGTTGAAAAAAGGAATGTTATTATAATTTTTTTGCTTTTTCGTATATATTTACAAAGAATTACTATTGAAAATATATCTATTTTTAGAATAAAAATGTTAAAATCACTTATTATATAAAAAATGTTCTCAAGTCATATAAATGTATATAAAAAACCATTAAAAAGAGGGGTGAAGGAATGAAAAGGGTTTATTTTATTTTATTTTTATTTTGTCTTGTCTTTCTAATTTTATTTGTAGGATGTATTAAAAAGCCAGATCCTCCGGTAGAATTTGATAACATAAAAGGAATAGTGCACACTGATGGAGATAATGAAGGTATTTTGCACTTTCATTATAATAATGGAGACATGTTTGGACAAACATCTGTATGTGAAAGAGGAGGTTTTCTAATAGAAAGAGATGAAACCTTTGCAGATGATTTTGTAGCATATGCAGATATTATTTATGATGATCTCGAGTGCAGATATGCAGCAGAAATAAAATCTCTTGACCCAAACCAACCTATATATATAGGACCGGTATCAACTTTAATCTTTAATTATCATCTGATAAATCCCGGATACACATATTCGAAATGTAGGAGAGATGTGCTGGAATTTCTCAATATAGATCCTACACTTTCAGATCTGGCAATGTTTATTAAAAGAAGTGTTTTTTCAAATGAAAAATTCATGGAATACGCCAAGGTTTTTGGAAGTTTTGATAAATTCATAAATTTCCTAATGGATGAAATTACAGGAGGAACAACACATTATGAATTCAAGGAGTTAGAGGGGTTTCCAACAAAGGACTACTTAGAGCAGGCTATAGGTGATCTTGCTGAAAACCTGGATATACCAGGTGGAGGTTGTATAACTGGTTGGATAATTGACACGATAGGAGGAGGAGGCCCTCCAGATCCCTTAAAACCAATAGAAGAACTTTTAAAGGCACAGACGATAATGCTTGAACAAATTATTTCAATGGTTCAAGATTTAGAAAATGAAATTCAAGATTTAGAAAACGAAATGGAAAAATTGCTGGCAGAAACAAATTATGATATATTAGTAGGTCAATTAAATGAACCCATAGGAAAAATTAAATCTTACTATGAAACGCTACATACATATTCGACATTAGATGCGACAACGACAAACAAAGACGAAATGGAGGATTTTAGACGAGCTATAGTGAAGGATGTTCAACCTGCCTTTGAACAAATATATTTGACCTTAAATGGAAGTGCTGGAGCAGAATCATTATTATCCATATGGTCTAGAGTAGCTTTCGTCAATTCAGTGGATATAGAAGATTATGTTGAAAGAATAAAATCGCAACTGACATATTACATAGGATACTTAATAAAAGCTATCGATTTAACAGTAGAAGGATATCACGAATACGATCCTCCAGATGTTCAAATGGCTCGTTCAAAATATTACTCAAATCTTGGAGAAATACAGGATCTACTCGATCAATACGATGATTATAATCCTATAACAACCATTGGGGCAACAGCTACATTTGAAGCAACAACAACATTTCATGATGGTGTATCAAACATATTTCTGGGAGAAAAATATTTGTACGCTATGATAAATTCTTTATGTTATGAAATAGATGTCATTGATCCCATTGATTTAACAGTAGAACATAAAATAATATTTGAGAACTATGAAGAAATGGTTTATCAGATTGCTGAAGACAGTGGATTGTTATACTTTTATGTAGGAAACCCCGATCAAGGATCTTCACCTAATCGGTTGCCTTCAATAGTGCATTTTTGTAATAATGATACATTTAGTCCTATATACCATTGGGAAATGAATGATCCTGATACACCATACATGTTTGAATTTCATGGTGAATTGAGAGTAGAAGATCCATGGGTTTGTGTCCTTCAATCAATGCAACAAGATCCTAATTCTAATTTATTTGACTACACACATTATTTAAATATTATTCCCTTTGGACAAGTTGAACCTAATTACGCACGAATAGATATAGGATTATTCAACATAACAGCTGATTTTGAGATTCAGGATGGTTATGCCTATGTTCTTGGGCAGGGTGGGACACTGAAATCAATAGATCTGTCAAGCAATACAATTGTAGATACTATTATTATTCCAAACGGAAAACATGATGAAACTAATGGTGGAAAACACCGGGATATTTTTTTAAATGGTGATAAAGCGTGGGCAACAATATATACAACATCTGGTTTAAGTGAATTGGTTCAACTGGATATTTCAGACCCTACTAATATTAAAATGGAATCATTTATGAGGGTACCAGATGTGGTTGAGGAAATACTTGTTGATAAGTATTTTTGTTATATGATATGCTCAACAGATAATTCATCGTATTGTGATGTATTGTATAGAAATCCATTTTCTTCAAGTACTCATTCTTTAAGATTTTCTGAACTTGATGGCTTAGGTTATTTTTACTTAGGGAGCGGACTGCAAATGGATGATGGGCAGAACTTATATACTTTCAAAGAAAATAAAATAACAAGATTAGAAAAATATTTGCCATTTGAAATACTACCGCAATAGCAAAGAGCCCACGTATCATGTGGGCTTTTTTTGTTTATAATCGGTTCAATTAAATTAATGATAATGGTTAGCGGTACCTAATATCATCTTTTTCTCATTTCCCTACTTTCCTAATTTCTTAATTTCTTATGTAACTCCCCGATTCACCACTCACGTGTTTTCTGTTCTCATTCTTTTCAAATTCTCCTCCTTAGATTTACGCTTCTTTCTTTTAAATTCTCCTCCACATGGGAGCCATACGAAATCTGCTTCTAAATTCTCCCCTACATGAGGGGAGTACCCTCGAAG
>CAZGZM010000227.1:0-3932 GCA_964529955.1 uncultured Thermotogaceae bacterium | reverse complement strand
GAAGGTTCGAGTGCGAGAAGAACTGTAGGAATTGTTGCTCTTGGAAGTTTATGCAAACAATGGTTGGAGGAAAGAGACATATCTGTTTTATCCTATGTTGAATCCTGTGGAAAAATAAAAATTGAAAAGAATTTTGAAAATATTGATTCAAAAGAATTAAGGAATAAAAGAAATGAAAGTTCTGTTTTTTGTCCAGACGAAGAAACAACTAATAAGATTATAAGGGAAATTGATGTTGTTAAGAATAAAGGAGACACCCTCGGGGGATCTATAAAAACATTGGTTAAAGGTTTTCCGGCTGGAGCTGGTAGTTTTTCCTCAGCACAGACCAGATTAGATACCCTTTTAGGGGCTAATGTATTTTCTATTCCATCTGTAAAGGGTTTTTTCATTGGAAATCCTGAATCTTATCTTAATGCTGGGACAGAGGTTCATGATAAATTTGTAAAACAGGGAAATGAAATAAGCAGATCTTCAAATAACGCCGGAGGAATTGAAGGAGGTATATCTAATGGAATGCCTATTAAAACAACCACATATTTCAAACCCATTCCATCAATACCGGCTGGTATCAAATCCGTTGACTTAGAAACGTATGAAGAAAAATCTGTTAAATATGTGAGATCTGATGTAACTGCTATTGCTCCTGCTGCAATAGTTATCGAAGCGATAACTGCTATAGTTATTATGGATTTTTATTTAAATGACAGGAGAAAATGAATGTCAATATTTTTAGTAGGAATGCCTGGAGCTGGGAAAACATATTTTGGAAAGAGGTTAAGCAAATATTTAAAAGTAAAATTCCTGGATACTGATGAAATTATTCGGGAAAAGTATGGAGAAACGGTTCAAGAAATCTTTTCAAAAAAGGGAGAAAAACACTTCAGAAAAATAGAATCTGAAACTTTGAACTATTGTTTATCTTTGAAGGAAGAAATCATCTGCTCGACAGGCGGAGGGATAGTTGAAAGTGCTGAAAACAGAGACAAACTTAGAACTGTAAAAACAATTTACATAAAGAAAAATTTTAAGGAATTGAAAGAAAGATTAGAAAGCGATATGAGAGATAGACCTTTGTTTGGAGAAAATCGAGTAAAAAAACTCAAAGCGCTCTTTGAAAGAAGAAAAGAATTTTATGAAAAGTTTATTCCTGTAGAAGTGCCTTCAGGAGAAATATCCGATGCAACAATTGAAAATATTTTGAATAAAATAAATAATGGATGGTAAAAGATATAAAGTTTATTGAAGAAAATTATGAACTGCTTTCAACATCTGTGATAAATTTATCTATTCTATTCTTTACTTGTTTAATATGATATTCTCTATCTTTACTTTTTGATACTGCTTCATAAAACTCTGAATTAGGAATCAGATCACTGCAGATCTTTCCGTAATCAAATGGATGAAGAGGGTCTTGTTTTGTAGCTATTATGAGTGTTGTAACGCTTATTTCCTTAAGAATATTCAAAGATTCGATGGGTTTTGATTTTGGTAATTTAACAAATTTCTCGAATGTCTTTTTTGATACTGGATTATCAAAATAATTGGTGAACGCATCTGCCGTTGCGGGTGCTTCAGTCAAAACTTTTCTGTATTCCTCTGATTTTTTAAATATTTCTTTCCCGTTTTCCAGAATAATGTTTTCTGCCACTTGATCATAAAGATTACAAATTAAATTTTCCATTGGTCTGTCAAGCCAAGCTATCCTGATAAGAATTAAACTCTTTAAAAGATAACCGTATTTAATAGCGAAGTTCATGGAAACAGCTGCACCCATGGAAATACCACCAATATATATTGATTTAAGGTTTAAGTAATCACAAATATCCTTTACATCTTCGGCCATCTTGTCGAAGGATAAATCTTCTATTTTTCCAGTGGAGGTTTCTCCGTTTCCCCTTAGTTCAATTGTTATGAGTTTAATATCTTTTCTTTTTTTGAAGTGTGTGACTGGTTGATTCAGATCTCCACCTAATCCATGAAGAAATACGAATGGTTTTCCATCTCCAAATATTTCATAATGAATTTTGATTCCTTCTTTTTTAAAATAGGACATTTATATCTTGTCCTTTAGAAATCTTATGCTTTCACATATTTCGTCTGGTAGTAATCCGTGCATTATGAGAGTACCATCGTAATTATGTTTTTTAAGTAAAGAAATATATAAATCGTAATTGAGTATTCCCTTTCCGGGAGCGGCGTATGAAATATCTCCCTGGTATATGAAGTCCTTTGCATGAACGAGAACAATATCATTTCCCAGTAAGGAAAAGGCTTCCTTTAAAACTTCTTTCGTTTTCGGTTCTTTCCCTGGCTCGAATAAATTTGCTCCATCCATAATGATTTTTAAATATTTACTCTGCATATGATCGAGAAGTTTTCTGGCTTTTAAAGCGGAATTAACAACATTGGATACTTCAGGCTCAATCCCAAGAATAATATTATATTTTTCAGCATACTTTATAATCTTTTTCAGATTGTGACACATTTCTTTCCATACTTGCTGAGTGTTGTTATCCTGATGAAACTTCCACATATTTTCTCTGTCCTTTGTTCCAGTGCAAAGAGTTATTATCGGAACATTCAATTCGTTAGCGATTTGGCATAGAATTTTAAAGTGTTTGATGTTTTCATGAAGTCTCTTCTCATTTGGGTCTACCAGATTGAATGTTCCTGAAATAGCAAGTATATCAACTTTATTGTTTTTGCTTTCCTCTTTTATTTTGTCAATAACAGAGTTTTCATAGGATGAGGGAATTGTAGGGTAACCAACACAGGACATTTTGAATTGAGTTTTATGTAGATTAACCTTTCGCATTTCTTTGAATGCCTCAGAAACGCTCAAATTTGTCCATGTTCTTGTAAAAATACCGAGATCCATATTATAAACCTCCTTCAACTTCACTCAAATAAATTTTTTTCCCATTCTTTTGAACTGAATCATAAGTTGCTTTTAATGCTCTAAGAACTGTAATTCCATCATCGATGTTAGCAGCAGTCATTGGAGCATTATTTATAATTACATCTGTAAATGCTTCAAGTTGTCTTCTATAGAAATGTCCATCTGGAACGAATGGTTTAGTTGCTAATCCTGTTGAATCATTCCAACATTCAACTTCTGATGATTTGAAAAACCAGGGATTGTATGTTTTAGCTACAACACTTCCTTTGGTGCCATAAACATTAAATCCTTCATGCCAGTCCATTCTTACTGCAATAGTCAAATCCAGATTTGCAATAACATTATTCTCAAATTCACATGCAATAAGCCATGAATACATGTTTTCTTTATTGACAAACTTGGCTTCAACTGAAAGAGGATTTCCGATTAAGAATTTTGCTGTATCAAATAGATGACTTCCGTGTCCCAATAGATAATATCTTTCTCTATCTTCCTTTGGATTTCCTGATGGTTTTTTCACATTTTCACTTGAATGTATAATGGGCATTAAATTATCGCACATAGTGTATCTTCCTGTACTATCACAATACCAGCCCTTAAAGGTAGTAACTTCACCAATTTCTGCTTCAATAAATTTCTTTGCATATTGTATTCCACCGTCAAAACGCTTCATATTTCCTACCTGCAAAACTAAGCCTGATTCTTTTACGAGAGTTCGAAGTTCTTCGCATTTTTCTATGGAGACACCTATAGGTTTTTCAACGAAAACATGTTTTCCAGCTTTTATGGCTTTTCTTGCGCAATCAACATGAAACTGATCTGCTATTCCAATAATGATGGCATCTATATTCTCATCCCTGAGCATTTTTTCATAATCTGTATATGTTTTTTTGCATGGATAAATATCAGATATTCTTTTTAATAAATCTTCAGCAGAATCACACATTGCATATAATTCAATATTCTTTGCCTTTAAACATGATTCAAAATGTGCCGCCTGAGATATTGTTCCACAACCAAGAATTCCTAC
>CAZGZM010000226.1:0-3965 GCA_964529955.1 uncultured Thermotogaceae bacterium | reverse complement strand
CCTGGATCCAAATGAGTTACAAATTCATCCATTAAAAGAATTTTTCCATCCTGTGCAAAGGATTTAGCAACGTTAGTTCTTTGTTTTTCACCACCGCTCAATGTATTGTAAATCCTGTTTTTTAAATCATTTATTTGAGCTTCTTCCATAGCTTCATTTATTTTTTCATAATCTTTCTTTTCAAATCCCTTAAAAAGGCCTATATAGGGATTTCTACCAAAGGAAACAATAGTTTTTACAAGGAGATCAAAATTAATATTTAAACTTTGAGGAATATAGGAGACTAATTTTGATAACTCCTTTCTTGAAAATTTATTAATATTTTTTTCAAATAGTTTAATTTTTCCTGAATAATCACCTAAGATACCGCTTATTAATTTTAGTAAAGTGGTTTTTCCGCTTCCGTTAGGACCTAATATTGCAATACTTTCTCCTTCATAGATATTGAATGATATATTTTTTAAAACAGGTTTCTTATTGTAAGCAAAGGTTAAATTCTCAACTGATATTATTTTATTCATAACCACCTGCGTTTTTTCTCTTAAGAAGAATAATGAAAAACGGAGCACCGACGAGTGCCGTTATAGCACCAAGGGGAATTTCAGCGGGCCTTGCGGCAGTTCTTGCAATTGTGTCGCAAATAATCAAGAAGACTCCACCTGTTATAGCAACTGCTGGTAATTCTATTTTTTTATCAATTCTAACTGCTAATCTAACTGTATGAGGAATTATTAAACCTACAAATCCAATTATCCCAGCACTGGCAACCATAAGCGAACAGACAAAACTAACTGTGAAGAAAATTATAAATTTCAATCTTTCTGGCTTAATTCCAAGTGATATTGCGTGTTCTTCGCCAGAAGAAAGTATTAACATTTTTCTTTTTAATGAAGCAAATATGACATATTCTCCTATTACCGCAGGAAGTATTTTCAAAACGTCTGACCATTTTGCACTTGCTAAGGAACCCAAAGCCCAAAAATGAATTGTTAAAATATTTTTCCATGCAAATGTAACCAAAAGGGTTACTAGAGCGCTGAAAAGAAAAGAAATAATTACTCCCGAAAGAATTAATGATGTAACGGAAGCTTTACCACCTCTTTTTGCAATGAAATAAACAAGAAAAGTTGAAATTAGAGAGAATATGAAAGCTGATAACTCCATATTAATTGATAATCTAAATGATTGATTTACAACTAATGATAAAACTGCTCCAAAGGAAGCTCCGGCTGAAATACCTATTATATAAGGATCAGCGAGAGGATTTTTAAGTGTTAGCTGCAATCCTTCGCCTGAAAGAGCTAGACCGGCTCCAATAATTAAAGCTAAAATAACCCTAGGTAAACGTAAGTTAAAATAAAGCTTCTCATTTGTAGATTTGATGTTTCCTAATAGAACATTAAAGGCATCTGTGAAGCTTATCTTAACAGAGCCGATAGTTGATAGAAAAACTACTAAAAAAAAGGAAAAAATAATTAGAAGAATAAAAAAAACAGTTTTATTTATAAATATTTTCATTAAAATATTTCACAAGATTGGCATAATTTGGATTTGCATAATCAGTTAAATAATTGGGAACAGGAACAACTGATTCATTTTTTATTGCCTTGAGATCTTTAAATGCTCCATAATTCATAACTGTATTTATTGCTTCCTGTTGTCCGCCTTCATAGTAGTAAGGCACAAAGATTATATCTGGATCATTGACATATATAAATTCTGGTCCAACGGGAAACCAGCCATTGTTTCCAGAGTAAGGTGCAGTAACATTAACTCCTCCAGCATAGATTAATGCTTCGTTTAAAAAGGAACCTGTTCCACTTGTCCATATCTGTGACATATCATTTGAAAACATTCCATAAAAGACAGTCTTTTTTTCATCCATAGGTAAAGTTGAAGTATTCTTTGCGATTTTTAATACATCTGATTCAAATTTTTCTTTTATCTCTTTACCCTTTTCAAATTTATCCATTATTATGGACACATTCACAATTGATTGTGAGATTTCATTAAAACTATTTGGATTTACAACAAAAGCAGTAATTCCAATTTCATCTAATTTTACAACTTCAGGAGCCTGAAAGCCTGCGCTCAAAAAAACTATATCGGGTTCCAAACTAACAATTTTTTCAAGATTGAGAGGGGTTAAATTACCTATAGTCTCAATTCCTGAGGTAGCTGCATAAGGATCCCAGTCAGTTAAACCAACAATTTTATCTGAACATTCGAGAATAACTAAAAATTCAGTAATTGCTGGAGCGGCTACTAAAACCCTTTCTGGGACCGATTCGATATTTACCATTCTTCCCATATCATCTACGATAACAAAGGAGAATGCAGTCAATGCAACCAATACCAGAATTAAAACAGATAAAGATTTTTTCATAAATTACCTCCAGAAATATCATATAATTTCACCATTTCCCTCTCCACGAGGAAATGGTGTATATTTTAATATCTTTAAAATATTCTGGCTTACAGATCTTACAAAGTCCAGCCCTTCCCAGTTGCCCAGTGGTTTTTCTGGATTTGTCCCTGTTTACAGCGGCGGGTCCACACCGGATTTTCACCGGTTTCCTTTAAAGATATTTTGCTCTATTCAATTATCTTGAAAAAAACCTGTCCAATTCTTTGAAAGTTATTTTCATATAAATAGGTCTTCCGTGTGGGCATACAAGCAGATTTTTTTCAAATATTTTGTTAATAAGCTCTTTAGCTTCCTGTTGATCTAAAACATCACCTGTTTTTATAGCATTTTTACAAGCCATTGTTTCAATAATACTTTTAAATATTTTTTCAGTATCTTCTAAACCTTCTAATCTAAGTTCTTCTAAAATTTCTCTAAAAGATTCTTCGGCATACTTTTCAGAAATTATCGAAGGTATACAATTTATTATAATATTATTCTTCTCAAAGTCAATATCAAATCCAATACTTTTAATTCTTTCCATTTTTTCTTTAGCTAGCTCTATCTCAAAATCTTCCATTTTTATTGAAAAAGGAAGAAGCAGGCTTTGACTTTGAATTTTTTTTGTATCTTTAAATTTTTCATAGAGGATTCTTTCATGAGCAGCATGTTGATCAACAATTAAAAGATTTTTATCAAATTGAATTAAAATATATCTTTCTCCAAATACTCCTATAAAATCATAATTACCTGAAAAATTTATTTTTTCTTCATCAAATGGTCTGAAGATTTTTCTTTCCATTTCTATATTTGAAAAAGAATTTTGAAAATTATTTGAATTACTATCATTATATTTTTTATTTAAGAATTTTTGATTTTCGAAATTATAATTCTTTTCGGGATAACTTGCTCTTTTTTCAGAAAGTTTATCCAGTTCTTCAACTGAGATAGTTTTATTGAATACATTTTTCTCAATAGAAAGATTAAAGCCCTGTGATCCCTTTAAAGAATTTCTTATAGCTTTTTTAATAAATTCATTAACTTCAGCATTATTTGAAAATTTTACTTCTAACTTTTGAGGATGAATATTTACATCTATCTGTTCAGAATCAATCTGAAGTGAAATAATAGCTATGGGAAATCTTCCCTTGTTTAACATTTCACCATATCCTCTTTCAAGGGCATTATTTAGACTATTTTGTTTTACATATCTATTATTTACAAAAAACATTTCTCCAAATCTATTACCTCTAATAATTCTTGGCATTGAGATAAAACCCTTTACAGATATGTAAGATCCAAAATCATCTACTGGTATTAGGTCCTCTTCCTTTAAAATCGGAAATATTCTCAATATTCTTTGCTTCTGATTCATTAAACTGTCAAAATGATATACTTTCTGACCATCTTTTATATATTCAAATTCTATTGAAGGATAACTGAGAGAAAATTTTTGAATAACCTCGGTTATCATTCTGCCTTCCATCATAGAAGATTTTAAGAATTTTCTCCTTGCAGGTGTATTGAAAAGCAAATCGAATATCTCAACGGTAGTTCC
>CAZGZM010000225.1:0-4001 GCA_964529955.1 uncultured Thermotogaceae bacterium | reverse complement strand
AGCTCAATCTTCGATTCCTACTGAAAAAGAAGTTGAAAAGGAGATTAGGGATTAGTTTTATGAGAGAAGTATTAGTTTTGGATAAAATTTCAAAAACCTTTGGAGGAATACACGCTCTTGAAAATGTGAATTTTAATTTACTTCAAGGAGAAGTGCATGCTCTTTTAGGAGAAAATGGTGCAGGAAAATCAACTCTTATTAAAATTCTTACTGGGGTTCATCAAAAAGATTCTGGTACGATAAAGTTATTTGATAAATCTGTAAAAATATTAAATCCTGTAGATGCAAGATATAAGGGAATCGCTGCTATATATCAAGAATTAAGTTTAATTGAGGACTTAAGTGTTGCTGAGAATATATTTTTAGGAAACGAACCTAAGAAAGATTTATTAGGAACAATAAATCGAAAAGAATTATTTGATTTGGCAAAAAAGAAACTAAAAAAATTTAATATTGAAATTGATCCGAAGATAAAGATTTCAGAAATTGGTATGGGGCAAAAAAGGATTATAGAAATTATTAAAGCTTTAGCTATTGATGCGAAAGTTTTGTTACTAGATGAACCTACTACAGGAATGAGTAAAGTTGAAATAGAGACTCTCTTTAAAATAATGAAGGATTTAAAAAAACATAACGTTACGATGATTTATATTTCTCATCACTTAGAAGAAGTATTTTCTATTTGTGATAGGGCAACTGTTTTAAGAGATGGTAAAAATGTGAAAACTTTTCAAGTGAAAGATCTTAAAATTCCTGAATTAGTTCAAGCGATGATAGGTAGAGATTTGGATGAAGAGTTTCCTAAAAGAAAAGGTAATCCTCGAAATGAGATTATATTTAGCATAGAAAATTTTAAGACTGAAAATATGAAATATGAGGTTGATTTAAAATTAAAAAAAGGTGAAATTCTCGGTATCTCAGGGATTATAGGATCTGGTAAAAGCGAACTTGCTTTAGGGCTCTTTGGATCTGATAAAAGAGAAAGTGGAAAAATTTATATTGAAGGAAAAGAAGAAAATATAAAAAATCCTGGGGAAGCAAAAAAAAGGAAAATAGCTTTTATTCCTGAAGATAGAAAGACACAAGGTTTATTTTTAAATCAAAATCTTATGTTAAATCTTACTGTTGCGAATATGGAACTTGTTTTAAAAAATGGAATAATAAATAACCGCTCGAGGAAAGAATTATCTAAAAAAACAGCTGAAAAGTTAAAGGTTAAACCTCTAGATTTGAAAATGCAGGTTCAAAATCTTTCCGGAGGAAATCAGCAAAAAGTTGTTGTTGGTAAATGGTTATGTGGTAATCCTAAAATCATAATTTTTGATGAACCAACAAGAGGAATAGATGTCGGTGCAAAAACAGAAATTTATAATCTTATTAATGAGCTTGCAGATAACGGGATAGGTATAATAATTATTTCTTCAGAATTTAAAGAGATAAGTAATGTTTGTGATAGGGTGATAATTTTCAGAAAGGGGAAAATTGCAAAGGAAATGAGTTCAGAAGAGGCAACAAGTGAAAATATTTTAACTGTAGCTTTGGGAGGATAGTGATGAGTGCAAATATAATCGGACCAAATACAAATAAGGGAAGTAAAATTCGAAAATTATTAAAGGGAGAACTAGGATTGATTCTTATACTGGTTGTAATGCTTTTAGTATTTTCACTCCTCTCACCTTATTTTTTTACATCAAGAAATTTACTAAATATAACCAGGCAGGTTTCTATAACTTTAATAGTAGCAATCGGGATGACCTTTATTATTTTAACAGGAGAAATTGATCTATCGGTGGGATCTGTCGCAGCTTTGGTAGGCGTTGCAACCGCTTTTATGTTGAAATTAACAGGTTCAATATTTTTAGCAATTTTATTTGGCTTGTTTTTTGGGGCAATCCTTGGATTAATAAATGGTGTCATTACTGTTTATGGTAAAGTACAATCCTTTATTGTTACACTTGCTATGCTTGGAATTGCAAGAGGTATAGCACTTGTTTGGACTGATGGAAAACCAATATCGCAGCTCCCAGCTGATTTTTCAGCAATGGGAGCAGGATACTTGGGTTCTGTACCGATCTCGACAATAATAGCTGCGTTTGTTTTTATTGGAGCATACTTCTACTTAAACAAAACAAAGCATGGAGTTTACATTAAATCTATTGGTGCAAATAGAGAAGCTGCAAAACTATCAGCTATTCCAGTAAATAGATATAGATTGCTAGTTTTTATTATTATTGGATGTTTAGCTGCACTTGGAGGAATAATAACCACTTCCAGATTATTATCTGCACAGCCAACAGCTTCAGAAGGTCTTGAAATGTCAGTTATCGCAGCTGTAATTCTTGGAGGAGCATCTTTATCTGGAGGTGTAGGAACTGTACTGGGGACATTGTTAGGAGCTATGCTAATTGGAGTGATAGATAATGGAATGAATTTAATTGGTGTTTCATCATTTTTTCAACAAATTGTCAAAGGAGTAATTATATTGGTTGCTGTTTTAGCAAAAAGAGAGAATTAACCCTAAGGGGAAAGGAAAAGGAGGTTTTTTATGAAGAAGTTACTGTTAGTATTGTTAATCGTATCAGTTATTTGTTTTGCAGGGTATGCAAAGACAGTTGGGTTTGCAGTTTCAACATTAGCCAATCCTTTCTTTGTAACAATGAAGGAAGGTGGAGAAGATATGGCTGAAGATTTAGGACTTGATTTTATTGTTCTTGACGCTCAAGATTCTCCTGAAAAGCAGTATTCTCAGATTATGGATTTAATTACAAGAAATGTTGATGTATTAATTGTAAATCCAGTTGATTCTGATGCAGTTGTTTCAGCTGTTCTCGAAGCAAATGCAGCCGGAATTCCTGTTATTACTGTTACAAGACCATCAAATGGTGGTAAAGTAGAACAACATCTGGATATCGATAATAAAGAAGCGGGCATGTTAGCGGGAGAAGCACTAGTAGAAGCTCTAAATGGAGAAGGAAAAGTTGCTATTCTTGAAGGAATACCAGGCGCTCCATCTGCTGCTGATAGACAGGCAGGATTTTTAGAAGTAGTTGACCAATATCCTGGAATTGAAGTTGTAACTTCATTAACTGCTAATTATTCTAGAGAAGAAGGATCAAATGTTTCTGAAGATATTCTTCAGGGTAATCCAGAATTAGACGCAATCTATGCCCATAATGATGAAATGGCATTGGGCGCTTTAAGAGCTGCTGATGCTGCTGGAAGATTAGACGAGATAAAAATATTTGGTATCGATGCAGTTGATGATGCATTAAATGCAATATTAAATGGTGAAATGGTAGCCACAGTACAACAACAACCTTATTTACAAATGCAGGAAGCAGTAAAAGCAGCACAAAGAATTTTAAATGGAAAAGACGTAGAAGAAATAGTAATCATTCCTCTCAAACTCATAACAATAGATAACTTATAGGAAACAAAAAAAGAGGATGGACTAAAATCCATTCTCTTTTTCTATATCTTCTTTCTTGTCGATGTCAAAAATGTGTCTTTTTTCCCCATCAATTGAAACATAGTCAACAATTTTTTCTTTAACAAAAAAAAATGCTCCTTTATCTTCTTTTAGAAGATTAGAATAGGAAAAGCATTTCGATGGAATGTAAGTTGGAAATCCTTTTTCTCCTCTAAAACAAAAAAAAATAAACTTTTCTGGATATTCAATAGCCTTTTTTTTAATTTTCATTATATCTTCTAGTTGAATTAGGGGCATATCTCCTAGATGAATAATTACACCATTGTATAAGCCAAATAGATTATTAAATAATAATTTTATAGAAGTTGAAATTCCATTTTTATAATTTATATTTTCGAGGATTTGAAAATTTTTTGTTTCAAATTTATTTTTTAAAGATGGTTTTATAACTAAAAAGGATTTCAATTTCATATCATCAAATTTATCAATTTCCCTTTGGAGAAGTTTTTTGTCATTAAAAGAATAAAGCATTTTATCTTCACCGAATCTCTTACTTTTTCCTGCAGCTAAA
>CAZGZM010000224.1:0-4041 GCA_964529955.1 uncultured Thermotogaceae bacterium | reverse complement strand
AATGCGTTCGAACTAATGATATAGAAAATGTTGGAAGAACTCCAAGACATTTAAACTTCTTTGAAATGCTTTGAAATTTTTCATTTGGATATTACTTTAAAACAGGCGCAATAAAATATGCTTGGGAGTATATAACTGATGTTTTAAAGATTTCTGAAAAAAGATTATGGGTTTCAATATATCTTGATGATGATGAAGCTTATGAAATTTGGAAAAATGATATTGGAATTGATAAAAATAAGATAGTAAGACTGGGGAAAAAAGATAATTGGTGGGGGCCAGCAGGTCCTACAGGTCCATGTGGACCAGATTCTGAAATATTTATAGATAGAGGACCTCAACCCGGATGTCCTGATCCAGAAAATTGTAATCCAGAGTGTGATTGTGGAAGATTCTTGGAATTCTGGAATCTCGTTTTTACTGGCTTAAATCAAGACGAAAAGGGAAATATTTCAGAATTAAAAAACAAAAATATCGATACGGGTTTGGGTTTAGAAAGAATTTCTTCAATCATGCAAGGAGTTGACTATGTTTTTGATACAGATCTTTTCTTGCCTATTATTAGGAATACAGAAGAATTACTAAATGTTAAATATAAAAAGGATAATATACTTGATGATTCAATTAGAGTTATCGCTGATCATGCACGGTCTTTAATCTTCATGATATCCGATGGAATCCTCCCATCTAATGAAGGCAGAGGTTATGTTATGAGAAGGATTCTAAGAAGAGCCCTCAAACACAGCTCTTTTCTTGGTAATAAAAAACCCTTCATGCATAAACTTGTGGAAGTTGTTGCAAATGAATATGGAGAAGTTTACCCTCAGATTAAAAATAAACTTAGCGTTATTCAAGAGATAACACTTCTTGAAGAAGAAAGGTTTCTCAGTACCCTTGAAAGTGGAACTTCTCGACTGAATCTGCTAATTTCTGAAAAAAACAAATTAAATGGCAAAGATCTTTTCATGCTTCATGATACATATGGTTTTCCGATTGAATTGGTTGAAGAAATGATAGAAGACAGAGATATTGAAATGGACAAAAAAGGTTTTGAAATGTTAATGGAAAAACAAAAAGAAAGAGCAAGACTTGCTTCTGGAAACAAAGAATATGCAAAGACAACTACAATTTACGATAAAATTGCAGAAGAATTTGGGAAAACAGAATTTACTGGTTTTGAAGAAGATACAACTATATCCAATGTTCTGGCACTGGCTGATGAAAATGGTTTAGTTGAATCTCTTAAAAGCGGGGAAAAAGGATTTATGGTAACTGCTAAAACACCCATTTATCCTGAAAAGGGTGGACAATTATCCGACAAAGGACTTGTAAGATTTAACAAAAATGGATTAGCTGTAATTAACGATGCATTTATAGGGAGCAAAGAAATAATAATTCATACAGTTGAAATTCAGAGCGGAAGTCTTAATAGGAATGATGAAGTTAATATTTCTATTGAACAATCAGTCAGAAGGGCTACCGCAAGAAATCATACAGCTACTCATCTTCTTCACGCAGCTTTAAGAGAAGTTGTTGGTGATCATGTAAAACAGGCCGGGTCTCTAGTTGGCCCCATAAGATTACGATTTGATTTTTCCCATTATTCCAGCTTAACAGATGATCAGATTTATGAAATAGAAAAAATAGTCAATACTAAAATTCTTGAAGCCATACCTGTCACAACAGAAGAAAAAAGAATCGATGAGCTAAAAGGTGAAGACATTATGGCTCTTTTCGAAGAAAAATACGGGGATGTTGTAAGGGTAGTGAAGGTAAATGAATTCAGTAAAGAGTTATGTGGTGGTACTCATGTTACAAACACAGGGAAGATTGGTCCATTTAAAATAATTTCTGAAACTTCAATATCAGCTGGTATAAGAAGAATCGAAGCTCTTACAGGCGCAGCATCTTTAAATCTTTATAGATTTTCAACAGAAATAATTAGAGACATGGAAAGAATTTTAGATGTAAAACCTAAAGATCTAGTAAATAAAATTAATAATATTCTCGAAGAACAAAAAGAACTGAAAAAAGAGATAAAAAGACTTCAAAGTAAATTAATATCAGGAAGTAATTTGAGTAACGATGTTAGAAAAAATGTTAATGGCATTGATGTGATAATGAGAAGAGTTCAGAATGCTTCACAGGATATTATAAGGAACAGCGCAGATATTATGATGCAACAAATAAAATCAGGAATAGTAATACTTTTCAATGAAATGGAAGGAAAGGTTCTGTTTGTTGTAAAAGTTTCAAAGGAACTAACGAAAAATATTAAAGCAGGTAATATTGCAAGAAACATTGCTAAAGAGCTCGGTGGTGGAGGTGGAGGAAGACCAGATTTCGCTCAAGCTGGAGGAAAGGACAAAGAAAAAATACAAGATGTTATAGATCATATTGAGGATTATTTTGGATAAAGAAAAAAATTTCTTAGACAACAATAAAATTTTTGAATTGTTTAAATTTAATTCAAAACCAGAGGATCTCTCAACTGATACTTTAGCTTATATAGGAGATTCAGTATATTCTTTATATTTTAAATTAGTAACTTTAACTAAAGCACACAGGAGAGTAAATTTTCAAAACGAACTCGCTAAGAATTATGTTTCTCATACGAGCCAATTTCAGTCATATAAAACTATTAAGAACGAATTGAATGAATACGAAATTAGTTTAATAAGGCGAGGATATAATTCTAAGGGAGCAAAAAAAAGAGGTTCTAATGAAGAGTATAGAATCTCAACAGGATTAGAAACTCTTGTAGGTTATTTATTTATTACAAAAAATATTGACAGACTAAAGTACCTCCTGGAAAGGATAGAAGAAGATGTATCTTCACGGAAGAAACGTACTTAAGGAAATTCTTAATTTAAATTATGATTTAAAAATTAAAAGAGTTATATTTACGGATCAAAAAAATATAGATACCGCCCTAATTAATCTAAAAAAACGGACTGAAAACAGATATAGGGTGGATGTGCTTTCCCCCCAAAAACTTTATGATTTATCTAGAGAGAAAAAACACCAGGGGGTAGTTATTGAATTAAGAGAATTTCCATTTTGTAATTTTGAAGAAATTCTTCATCAGAATAAAGAAAAAAAGAATTCATTACTTGTTTTATTAGACCAAGTACAGGACCCTCATAATTTTGGAGCTATTATAAGAAGTTCTGTGGCCTGTGGCGCTGATGGAATAATTATTACAGAAAGGGCATCCTCTGATGTATCTCCAGCTGTAATAAAAGTCTCAGCTGGACTGGCCTTTTCAATAAAAATATCTAAAGTTACTAATTTAAGAAATGCTATGAAAATAATCAAAGAAAATGGTTATTGGATTTATTCTGCAGCTATGAATGGAAAGAGTTATTTCGATGAAATTATACAGGAAAGAAGTGCCTTAATTTTTGGAAATGAAGGTCAGGGAGTAAGAAGATTAATTAAGGAATCAAGTGATGAAATTATCTCAATTCCAATAAAAAAAGAAGTTGATTCACTTAATGTCGCTGCCTCTGCAGCTGTTCTGTTATTTGAATATTCAAGACAGATGTATAAAAAGAACTGATAATATGAAAATAAAAAAGCTATCCAGAGAAGTCATTTCAAAAATAGCGGCAGGTGAAGTTGTAACAGGTGGATATTCTATAGTTAAAGAATTAATTGAGAATTCAATAGATGCCGGAAGTACTAAGATATCAGTGGAAATAAAAAATGGTGGTAAGGAATATATAAAAATTAAGGACAATGGAAATGGTATGTCCCCAGAAGAATTGAAGTTTTCTATACTTCCTCATACAACCAGTAAAATAGATAAAATTAATGATCTTTATACAATTAACACTTTTGGATTCAGAGGAGAAGCTCTTCATACAATTACAAGTGTTTGCAGATCAAAGCTATCTTCGGTTGAAAGAGAATCAGAAGTAGGATTAACTTTAGAACTTTCAGGAATGAATATCCAAAATGAAAAAACCTTCGCAGGAACTACAGGAACTACCGTTGAGATATTCGATTTGCTTTTCAATACACCTGCAAGGAGAAAAT
>CAZGZM010000223.1:3504-4053 GCA_964529955.1 uncultured Thermotogaceae bacterium | reverse complement strand
GATTGCGGTTCAACAACAACCAATATAGTTGTTTTGAATGATAAAGAAGAAATAGTCTTCTGGAAAAATTCAAGAACCGGTTCGAATGCAGAGCATACAATTAATGGACTTCTTGATGAAGCTTTTCAATCACTTAATATAGAAGAAGAAAGCATAAGTTATTGCGTTTCAACGGGATACGGAAGAGAACTGGTTAAAATTGCGGATGAAAGCATAACCGAAATAACCTGTCATGCAAAGGGAGTTGTGAACGATATAAAAGAAGCAAAGAGCATCATAGATATTGGTGGTCAGGACAGTAAAATTATTACGCTCAATGAAAACGGTAAAGTTGACAGATTTGTCATGAACGATAAATGTGCTGCTGGAACAGGAAGATTTCTTGAGGTTATGGCTGGAGTAATGCAGAAGGATCTGGATGAAATGGCGGAAATATCAAGAAAATCAAGCAAGAATCTTTCCATAAGCTCAATGTGTACAGTATTCGCTGAATCGGAAGTTATTTCTCTCATTGGAAAGGGTGAAAAGCTGGAAGATATTTCATCAGCA
>CAZGZM010000223.1:0-3494 GCA_964529955.1 uncultured Thermotogaceae bacterium | reverse complement strand
AGCACTGCCGCCAGCAAAAACAGCAGCGCCAGGTGTTTGTCGGCCACGCCGCCGGCATGCAGCACGTCACCGGCATCGCGCCGCAGCTGCAGTTGCAGAAAGATCTGGATGAAATGGCTGAAATATCTAAAAAGTCGAGTAAAAATCTCTCAATAAGTTCGATGTGTACAGTGTTCGCTGAATCAGAAGTAATCTCTCTAATAGGAAAGGGTGAAAAGCTGGAAGATATTTCTGCTGCACTTTTCAAAGCGATTTCAAGAAGAATAATAAATATGTATAAGGGATTGAATGCAAAGTTCCCTGTTGTATTTACAGGAGGAGTGGCCAGAAATTCAGGAATGGTTGCAGCTCTTGAAGCTCAGCTAAACACAAATATCATACTTCCAAAAATCCCGGATATTATGGGAGCTTATGGAGCAGCTCTTTTTGCATTAGAAAGAGCAAAATAGAATTAATTTAAAAATTATTCCAGAGAAATCTTTTTTGAGTTTAAAACTCTTTCATTACAATAATCGAGCAGTTCAGAAATGAACTGCTTATCCTTTACCAGAATCACACATTCAGAATCGAAAAAGAATGATCGGTGTCCCAAATTGAAGGTACCAACAACAGCAATCTCCTCATCAAAAATTCCAATTTTGGAATGCACTTTGATATAGCTTTCATAAATATTTATTCCCCTTCTGATAAACCATTCATAAAAGAGGACCTGAAAATTGTAATTGAGATGATTTCCGAACCATGCATCGGGATGCATTTTAAAGTTATTGGAAAGAATATCTATTTCAACGCCATCCTTTGCCTTCGAAACGATTTTCTTAGCAACAGGTATTGGTGGAGTTAAATATAGAGTTTCAAAGAACATTGATTTCTTTGTATTATCAATAAGCAGTTCAAAGAGATCGTTAATATAAGTTTCTTCATATCTGGTGTAATCCTGTGCTATGAATCTGAGATAGACTCCATCATCAAAGGGAATGATTTCCGGAAAATATATGCTTAAATCTTCCTGAATAGGAGTTCCCAGATATTCCCAGTTCTTTATGAAATCTTTCTGTATTTCACCAACAACCGGACCTTCGAGATAAACATTTGTATCTGAATGAGCTGGTTTAAAAATCTCTTCTCCAAAGAGTGTTTTTTCATACCGGTCAAGATTTACATCATCTATATTAGCACCGCCTAAAATGCAGTACTTCCCATCAACAACCATATATTTTTCATGAAATGAGTGATTTATTCCCTCTGATTCATGTGAAACCTGAAAATGAATTCTGAAATCAAGTTCTTCATTTAACTCTTGCATGAAATCAAGTTTATTCATCGTTGTACCCCATAAATCCACAATCAACTTTACCTTTACTCCGGAATTTGTTTTATCTATAAGAAGCTGTTTAAAATGTTCTCCAACTTCGTCATCATCAAAGATAAAAGTTTGAAGATTTATAGTTTCTTCTGCATTGAGAATCAATTCCTCCATTCTGTTCAAAAAATCTTCTCCGGACTTTATGAGTTCTATCCTGTTTCCGGGTAAATTCTTTGAATTGGTAATTTCATCGAGTTTTTCTTCAAATTCTGATGAATTAAAGGGAATAAAGCAAAAGCAATAAATATTAATTAAAATAACAGCAGTAAGTAGAATAACGATCCTTTTCAAAAAATAACTCCTCAAATAAAAACATTCATGTTAATAATTATACTTCTTAAAATAGATTTTTTCTTCTTAATTATTTTCAATGTCTTCGTAGCGAACCAGATGTGATTTTTCTACCCTTGACAGGTAATAGTCCTCAAGTTCCCTTATGAATTCAGGGTCATCAGTAACCAGCACACACTCAGAATCGAGGAAGAATGATCTGAAGCTCATGTTGAATGTTCCGAAGACAGCTATCTGATGATCAAAAATAAGTATCTTTGAATGGAGCATTGTTTCGTAGTATTCATAAATACTGGCCCCATTAACTACAAGGATATTGTAGTAGAGTTTTTGGAGTGAATAATTAGATTTATTGTCAATATAGTGCTCGTTGTTGAGGAGAACCTTTATATCCAATCCATTCACTGCTCCTTTATATAAGTCGTAGGCTATTGTGAATGGTGGTGAGAAATAAAGTGATTCAATCCAGATGGAATCCTCTGAATTCTCGGCTAATAATTCAACAAAGTTATTTATATAGGTTGTTCTATAACGTGTGTAATCCTGAGAAATGAATCTCAAATCTATTCCGTCCTGAAAATATTCCAGTTCAGGAAAATAAATATCTTTTTGTTCTTCAGAAATTGGCTCTCCAAGATAGTCCCAGTTTTTAAAGAATTCCTTCTGAATCTCTCTTACTATAGGACCTTCAAGATAAACATTTGTATCCGTATGACCCTTTACAAATTCAGGTTCGCTGAAGGGTTTAGTCTTATAGTGATCTAAATTGACACCATGTATATTTGCTCCGCCAAGAATACAATATTTGCCATCTACAATAATGTATTTTTCGTGAAATGAATGATTCAGCCCATCTGCTTTGTACGAAATCTGAAAATGAATTCTGAAATTCAGATTATCAATTAATTCACGCATGAAGGGCAAACTGTTAAGATAAGTACCCCAGAGATCAACAATGAGTTTAACCTCTATCCCCTCATTCATTCTCCTGATAAGCAGATCCTTGAAGAATTCTCCTGTTTCATCCTCTTCGAAAATAAACGTTTGCAGATTTATCGTTTCTTTTGCATTGAGAATCAGTTCTTCCACCCTGTTTAAAAAATCTTCTCCGGACTTTAAAAGTTCGATTTTATTCCCAGAAATCACCTCTGAATTGGTTATCTTATCAACTTCAGATTGAAAATCACTCGTAGCAAAATAGGGATTCGCTAAGGAAAAGGTAGTCAGTATAATCATTGCTAGCATTATTAAAATTCTAATTTTCATCCATTTTTTCTCCAGAAATTATTTTTTTATTTTCTTCTCCCAGACATCGTATGTGATTAACTCGGAGTGTTTGATACCATATTCATAAAATTCAGATAATTCATCAATAAAATCTTTATTTTCTGTATAAATAACCGCTTCTCCATCATAAAGGAAAGACCTGAAATTCAGATTGAACGATCCCAAAACTGCGACTTCATCATCTACAATAGCCATCTTAGTATGAAGCATAGTCTCCTCAAACTCATAAATTTCAACACCAGCCATAATAAGCCAGTGATAAAAGATCGTTCCCCAGTCGTAAACGAATTTATGATCGATGTGAGAAATATTATTCAAAACTATTTTAACATCCACTCCCCTCTTTGCAGCCTTCACAATCTCATAAATGAAATTTGGTGGACCTGTAAAATAGGGAGTCTCTAAATAAAGGGTTTCCTCGGCATTCTGAACCAGAAAAAAATACAAATTGCTTATGTTAACATTATCGAATCTCGTCTTATCCTGAGTGATTAACCTCATCTGGACATTTTCATCGAATGATTGCAGATCAGGGAAAAGAGTAGGATCG
>CAZGZM010000222.1:0-4055 GCA_964529955.1 uncultured Thermotogaceae bacterium | reverse complement strand
ACTAAGATTATATCATGTATTTTTAAATCTATTCTTCTTCTGTGTTAAAATAAATGTATAAGATTTATGAATTAATGGAGGTAAACAAATGAACCTGAGAGAGCACATTAGAGATATACCTGATTTTCCAAAAAAAGGAATAGTATTCTACGATATTACTCCAATGTTAAAGAATCCTGATGCATCCAAAGAATGTTTTAATGCATTAATTAATGAAGTTAAGAAATTCAATTTTGACCTTATTGTATCTCCAGAGGCAAGGGGATTTTTATTTGGTCCAGTAATTGCAAATAGATTAGAAAAGGGTTTCATTCCTGTAAGAAAACCTGGAAAATTACCTTATGAAACCATATCCATAAGTTATGAATTAGAATATGGATCTGAGACTCTGGAAATGCATATTGATGCAATTAATAAAGGTGATAAAATTTTAATAGTCGATGATATCCTTGCAACAGGTGGAACTGTAGAAGCTATAGCAAAACAGATTGAATCTCAGGGTGCCGAAGTAGTTGGAATTGTATCATTTATGGAATTATCCTTTCTGCATCCAAGAGAAAAGTTATCAAAATATAAAGTATCTTCAATTATCATAGAATAGATGAGGTGAACAAATGAAGTATACATTTTCATATGCTCTAAAGGAAAACATAAATACTGGAATTTCTTTAGATAATATAAAGGAAGTTCAAAAGGAAATTGATGATTCCTTTGATTATGTTTTAAACAACAATCCTGGATTTATACAATTAATTCAAACAAATAAATACATAGAAGAAGTATTAAAATTATCTGATTGGTTGAATAATTTTGATACTGTTGTAGTTTTAGGAATTGGGGGATCAGCTTTAGGAAATCTTGCTTTACATACTTCTTTAAAACCTTTGAACTGGAATCTTATGTCCGATAATGAAAGAAAAAATAAATGTCGAGTTTTTGTAGTAGATAATGTTGATCCAGATTTTGTTAGTTCATTTTATGAAAGACTTAATCCAGAAAGGACACTATTTAACGTTATCTCTAAATCAGGAACAACAGCAGAATGTATGACAAATTATCTTATTGCAAGAAAATATATCCAAGAAAAAAATTTAAATATGTCAGATCATTTTTTATTCACAACCGATCCAGAAAAGGGTGTATTAAGAAAAATATCAAAGGAAGAAAATATTAGAACACTTACCATTCCCCCAGAAGTTGGAGGAAGATTCAGTGTTTTAACACCTGTAGGTTTATTATCTGCTCTTTCAGAGGGAATTGATATAAAGAAATTGTACGAAGGAGCAAGAAAAGCCTTTGATAAATATAAAAATCTCGATTATTTGAGTAATCCTGTAAAAATTAACATTGCATTAAATTATTTATATTATAAAGCTGGGCACAATATTTCAGTCATGATGGCTTATTCAAATAGATTGTTTCTTCTCGCAGACTGGTTCAGACAAATCTGGGGAGAATCCCTTGGAAAGAAATTAAACCTCCAGGGTGAAAAGGTTAAAATTGGTTTGACTCCAGTAAAAGCCTTAGGAGCAGTTGATCAACACTCTCAGGTCCAACTTTATAACGAAGGTCCTAATGATAAATTAATTACTTTTCTTAAAGTTGAAGAATTCGATAATGATATAAATATTCCATTATTTCATTCAGAAGTTGAAGCTTTAGCATGTTTATCAAATAATAAAATGTCAAAGTTGTTAAACTCAGAATTAAAGGGAACAGTTCTTTCTCTTTCTGAAAATGGAGTCCCAAGCATCACAATTTCATTTGAAAAAATAAACGAAGAAAATGTAGGGGAATTTATTTTCTTTTATGAGATGACAACAGCTGTTATGGGTAAATTGATGAACATAAATCCTTATGATCAGCCTGGTGTGGAATTGGGAAAAAAATATACATATTCTCTAATGAAAAGAAAGGGTTATGAAAATTTAATTGATGAAAAACAAATAAAAATTAATCTTGAATTGTAAAGGAGAAGCAGATGGAAGAATTATACGAGTATCTAAAGGGATATAAAATCTCTGAAATGTTTAAACTTGAAGATGAAGAAGAAATTCCTTTTTATGTAATAGTAAGTGAAGATTCTGAAAAAATTCAAAGTGCATTACAGGAACATAAGGACTTGGAAGCAGATATCGCTGTATTAAATCTGGAGGAAAAGGAAAAAATACTAATTTCAGATACAGAAATTGCTCAAGATATTAAAGATGTTATAGAAAATGGACTCAAACTTGTTTAAAAAAAAATTAACCGTTGGTATTCTTGGATTAGCAGGAAGCGGAAAGAGCACCATATCCCAAATTTTTCAGATTAGAGGATTTGTTTTAATAAATCTTGATAATATAGGTCACGAGATCTTGAATAAAAAAAGAGATCTCGTGATTTCTTTATTCGGAAAAGCTATAGAAACTAATAACAATGTAGATAGAAAAAAACTTGGAGAAATTGTATTTTCTTCAAAAGAAAAGTTAAATTTACTCAACAGTATTATTCATCCAGAAATAAAAAAAAGGGTTCTTAACTTATTATCTGAAGAAAAAAATCATATAATAGAAGGAGCAGTATTAAATCAAATTGGATTATTTAATTATTTAACTCATTCAATATGGATAGACATAAATGAAGATATAGCTTTAAAAAGGCTGGTAAAAAGAGGAATAGATAGAAAAAAGGCATTAAACATAATCATTTCACAACAATTCTTACACTCTGATAAAGACAAATGTAATTTTATATTAGATAATAACAATGGAATAGTAAAATTTAAAGAAAAAGCACTTGAGCTTTACAAAATCATTAGTTCTAACTGAACTTATCATATTTTAAGGAGGTTTTTTTATGAAAAAGATTCTTTTTATTGCTTTGTTAGTATCTTTGGTATCTATTTTTGCTATGGCTGAACCTGTAACTGTTGAATTTTGGCACGCTATGGGTGGGGGTCACGGAGAAGCTGTTGCTGAAATAGTAGATTCATTTAATGCAGCAAATCCTGATATAGTTGTTGAACCAATTTACATTGGTAATTATGGTGCTCTTCAACAAAAGCTATTGGCAAGTGCTGAAAGTGGAAACTTACCAAATCTCTCCCAGTCATATGGGAACTGGACAGCTAAACTTCTTCCAAGAAACCTTGTTCAGGAATTAGATTCTTTTATTAATAATGAAGAATATGGATTATCAGATGCTGAATATGATTCAATATTTGCGCCATTTAAGAAGATGGGAAAATTTAATGGTACAACATTTGCATTACCATTCAACAAAAGTACATACGTACTTTACTACAACACAGACGTATTTGATGAATATGGTTTATCTGCCCCTGAAACAATGGAAGATCTTCAGTTTGCGGCTATGATGTTAACAAATGATGTAAATGGAGACGGAGAAACAGATAATTATGGGTTTGGTTTAAGAACTACTGTAGATCACTTTATTGTTTTTCTTAGAGCTAATGAAGGATCTGTTTTAAAGCAAAATGCAGACAATTCTTGGGAAGTAACAATCAATTCTCCTGAAGCAAAGGAAGCATTGTCATTCATGAACGACATGGTTAATGAATTAGGAATTGCTTATGCACAGGGTGGATATTTAGATGGACCATTTGGAGATGGAACAATAGCAATGTTTATTGAAACTATTGCAAGTAAACCTTATGTAGAAAAGGGTTCACTTGGTAAACATGGCTGGGCATGGGCTCCAATTCCTTCATGGGAAGTCATGGCTCCTCCATTTGCAGGAACAGACATAATTATGTTCGATAATTCTGATGAGGAAGATTTAGCAACGTGGAAGTTCATGAAATACTTGCTCAATCCAGAAATTCAAGCTTATTGGTCAATTAAAACTGGTTATATGCCTGCTGTTTCTACTGCTTTAGAGACTCCACAATACCAGGAATATATTGAGCAGAATCCTGACGTTTTAGTTCCTTTAGAAGAATTACCATTTGGATCGACAGATCCTAACATAGGGGAGTGGAACGAGATAAGATCCATAATTGGAACAATGGTTGGAGATGTTTTAAATGGAAAGAAAACTGTTGATGAAGGTTT
>CAZGZM010000221.1:0-4063 GCA_964529955.1 uncultured Thermotogaceae bacterium | reverse complement strand
ACAACCGAGGATGGCTCGAGAGCGAATTCTCGCGGATAGGCGCGCTGGGCACGGAGGCTGAGAAGCTCACTGAGATCGACACGATCCTCAACTGCCATCCCTTATATTTATTAACCACGAATAAGGGATCTGATTTGAAATGATATAGGAGTTTTCTTTCGGAACAACTATATCTTCGGATCCAGTTATTAAAAGAACTTCATTTTGTATATTTTTCAATCTATTAAAGGTCCCCTGCCACTTGGAAATCGCTTCCTGTTGTTTGGTTATATTCTCATTAGTCTTACTATCAGAATTTTTTGAACCTTCTTCAATTGACTTTTTAAAATTTTGAACATATAACTTATTTTCATTTATCCATTTTTCTGGAAATAAAATTTTGATAAAATCATCGGGATTATTTTGAATATTTTCCAATAACTCTAAAGTTTCTTTTGTAGGAGACACAGCTTCTCTTCCCCCACAGTCAGAAGCGTATAAGATCACATTATCAATCTTTTCAGGATAGTTTAAAATTAATTCCTGTGCTATAAATGAACCCATAGACCATCCAAGGATATTTACTTTATTAAAATTAAGAGCATTTATTAAAGAAGCAGTATCCTCAGCAAATAGTTTTATGGTAAATTCCCTTTCATCAGAGGACGTATTTCCAATCCCTCTATTATCAAATAAGATAAGTTGATAATTTTCTGCTAGCTTTTTTATGAATTCAAGATCCCAGCTTTCCATAGTTGATGCATAACCCATAATCAGTAATAATGGGTCCCCTTTACCTAATGTTTTATAAGCAATATCTATCTCATTTGCATTTACATATGAAGGTTGTTCGAAGTACAAAATCCTTGAAATATCAGCTGTTTTCAAAGATGCTTTTCCAAAGACAAGGAAAGAAGAAAGCAATACTACCACTAAAAGGAATTTTTTCATTATTCACGCCGCCTTTTTTATAGAATAATTAATTTTACCATTTAATAATAAGCTTTCTCTCAAGGAATGATTTTTATTTTATTAAATAAATATATGCATCCTGAGAGCATAAAAGATGACTGACAATCCGTCCCGACTTATCAATCGATATTTGATAAAAATCGGGTTTAAGCAAATATTCAGGTATTTGTTCTTTTGAGTAGCTACTAATTATGTTTTTTTCTTAAATGTACTATCATTGTTGAGTCGAATGATTTTTTACAGGTAAGTTCTTTGTACTTATAAAATATATTATATAAGAACTTTCCAGTTTTTCGTTTACTGTTTCTTCTTCAGTTAATCCATTTAGAGGTCTATTAAGAAAAGATGTATTTGATTTACTTAGACGTATTTATCAAAAATATTCTTTGATTTTTAAGCAACTAATAATTTTTAAACAAATTACTAAAATATTATTTTAAGTTTATAAATAAGTAAGTATATGTCATTTTAAGTATGTTAGAATTGATTTTCATTAATAAGGAGTGTTTTATGTGGTATCCAGGACATATTGAAAAGGCAAAAAATCAAATTAAAAAAAATTTAAAGGGTGTAGATGCAATAATCGAAATACTTGATTCAAGAATTCCCTACACCAGTCGGGCATACGAATATGAAAAGATCTTTGGAAACAAACAAAAAATTTTCATTCTTAATAAAACCGATCTTGCAGATAAAGAAGAAACATCAAAATGGATGAATTATTTTAAAAAAACAGATAAGGTAATAAAAGCTAGTTTAAAAAAATCTGATGTCAAATCTTTTCTTATTAAAAGAGTTTCACCAATGATAAAAAGTAGATTCAAAGAAAAAAGATTAATGGTTGTGGGTATGCCAAATGTTGGAAAATCTACCTTTATAAACAGAATCAAAGGTAAAAAGTCACTTTCTGTAGGAAACAGACCAGGAGTTACCAGAGGCGTTCAATGGCTTACAATAAGCAGCGAATTGATGATTCTTGATACACCAGGAATACTTTATAAAAGTGTTTATAATAAAAGTATTCAATCTAGATTACTTGCTGTGGGAACAATCCCTGTAGATAAAACTGATTTATTAAAAAGTTTTAAAATTGTAATTGATCTTATTTTATCCAGATACTCTTTCAATAGAATAGCAGCATTTTTCAATGAACTTTCTTTCAATAATGATTATGAAAAGTTAATTGAAGCCTATTGTATCAAAAAACATTTCTTAAGTAAGGGCGGTTCATTTGATATTTCAAGGGGTATAATTAATTTCTTCAAAGAATTGAATGAGGGAAAATTTGGAAATTTTACTTATGAATCTGTTTCTGACATTGAAAATTTTTTAAAAGAAAACGAGAGTGAGATTTAATATGAAAGATCTCTGGAAAGGTTCAATTGTTTTCTTTGGAACAAAAGATTTGAAAAAAACTCATGAATTTTATTCAGACATTTTGGGTTTAAAATTATATAAAGATCAAAAAAACTGTTTGATATATGATGTCAAAGGTGGAGGAATGATAGGATTTTGCAAACACTTGGAAAGAATTCAAGTTTATAAATCTCCAATAATAACTCTCTTAACTGATGATGTCGACAAAATTTTTAATTTAGTAGTTGAAAAAAAATACAATCCGATAACTTCTCCTGAAAAAAACGAAAAATATAATATTTATCATTTCTTCATGAAGGATCCGAACGGTTATACATTAGAAATTCAAAAATTTTTGTAGTTAAAAAAACGGGGATCTTCCCCGTTTATTTTTTTATTATTCCCCCAGTTGTATCAACTACAATTCCTAGCTGCTCAAGCTCCTGAATAAATGGATTAATTCCAACAGAATCCGAAGCAATATGACCAGTAATAATCAAATTTCCTTCATTTTTGCTTTTCAATTTTACATAATCTCCGTATGAAATATGTATATAAATAACAGTATCAAAACCTGTCTTGTAATAAGCTTCAGCAATTTTTACTCCACCATTTGTTCCTCTGCCATGAGAAAATATAACTTTTCCTGCTTTGGATAGCGGATTTCCTATTCTGATTTCTGATTTCGTTTTAGCATTTTTTATCTCAGGAACACCATTTAAAATTTTATTCAATTCTCCTAAACTTATATCTTTATACTTAAGGCACACATCATCAATTTTATCCTGAATAATCTTCCTTCCTATTTCATCACAGGGCATATGAATATTCATGTAAGGCATTCCTATTAATTTCGCAAAATCTGGAATAGAAGAATAATTTGTGCTGTGATTTCCAATTTCTATCGCCAAAGCTTTATCTTTGACAGCAGCTTCAGCGTCTTTAATTGGAACTCCATTTTCAGCCATCATCTGTATGTTTCTTTCAAACACCTTTGATAATCCCAACCTGCTTCCCGTAGGATGATGCCCTATCACAAGATCATAACCATTATTTTTAGCGTATAGCAATACTGCATTATCTATATCTATTCCAAAAAGGACCTTTTTTATTCCCTCACCATCTAAATATATTTCAGTATCCTCTGGAATAAAATTTAAATTTGCCATTTTTAAGGCAAGTTCCATAATCATGTCTGTATTTATAATCATAATTCACCATCATTTACACTTTCTAACCATTTTTTCACACTAACTACAACCTCTTCTATTGACCCTTCGACAAAGGGATTTTTCAAATTCGCTACTTTTAGAAGGTCTGTAAATGACTTCGATCCACCTTGTTTACATAAATTTAAGTAACTTTCCCAGGCTCTCTGATGATTTTCCATATTTCTTACCCAGAACTGTAAAGCACAAACCTGAGCGAGAGTATAATCTATATAATAGAATGGAACCTGGAAAATATGCATCTGTCTGAACCACATACCACCTTTATTGAGAAAATCATTATCTTCATAATCTCTATGGGGTAAATACTTTTTTTCGATTTCTTTCCATTTATTTTTTCTTTCTTCAGGAGAAGATTGAGGGTTCTCATATACGAAATGTTGAAATTCATCCACTGTAACTCCATAGGGAATAAAAAGAATAGCATCACTTAAATGTGCATATTTATACTTTAACTCTTCGTTTTCAAAAAAAAGTTTCATCCAGGGCCAGGTGAAAAATTCCATACTCATCGAGTGAATTTCACA
>CAZGZM010000220.1:0-4103 GCA_964529955.1 uncultured Thermotogaceae bacterium | reverse complement strand
CCAAAAAAATCTTTTTCCCATACATTATAATTTAAACTCATATTTCACCTCAATTTCTTTAATGCATAAAAAGGGAGCGGAACCCCGCTCCCTTTATACTTCATCCAACTTATCCTCTAATTCCTAATTTTTTAATCAGTTCAAAATAAACTTCAGGTTTGTTCTTCTTAACGTATCTGAGCATCTTTCTTCTTCTTCCAACCATCTTTAATAATCCTCTTCGGCAGTGAAAATCTTTTTTGTGAATTTTCAGATGCTCTGTAAGATGTTTGATTCTGTGAGAAAGAATAGCAATTTGCACTTCAATAGAACCTGTGTCTTTGTCATTAATTTGATACTCTTGAATAATTTCCTGTTTGTCTACTGTCATTTCTTACCTCCAAATAAATTCCTATTACCAAGTAAAGGCTAAACCATTACCGAGTAAGGGTCGTTGTATTTTAACCTGTTTATTAATCATTGTCAACATCTTTAAAATCACCGATCAATTTTAGGGCCGTTTTACTTGCAGCTATACCGCCTTTTCCCGTTTCTTTGAGTTCTTCATTAATTGATCTCCCAACTTGACCCATAGCAATAATTACTTCATCTAGAGGAATTTTCGACTCGATTCCAGCTAAAGCCATTTCAGAAGAAGTAAAAGCGATTGATACTGCTATGGCATTTCTTTTTACACAGGGAATCTCAACATATCCTCCTACAGGATCGCATACCAATCCCATCATTGATTTGAGTGTTAAGGCAGGAGCAGATAGAATAATATTTTTATTTTCTGGTTTGTAAGTATATACTATAATGATAGATGCCATAGCTGCCGCAGTACCAATTTCTGCCTGACATCCTCCTACAGCACCAGAAATTGAAACTTCTCTCTTTATAAACTCTCCAAGTGCACTAGAAACTATGAAAGAATTTACCAATATTTTCCTATCTATTTTATTTATTTTATTTAAAGAAATAAGAACTCCAGGAATTACTCCGCAGGCACCTGCTGTTGGACAAGCGACTATTTTTCCCATGGAAGCATTAGCTTCTGAAACAGTTAATGATACTTCTATGGCAAATTTAACAATTTCACTTAAAAAAATTGGCTTATGAAATCTCATTAATTGAGCATTTTCTCCCACCCATCCAGCAAGTGATTTATTATTTTTATCTTTATTTCTTTCATAACTGAGAAAAATTTCATTTATCAGATCTTTGCAATATTTCTCATAATTATCGGGAGAATTTCCAGTTGAATTGTAATACCACTCAAGTATTATATCTTTAAGAGATTTTTCTTTGCTTATTTTACAAATAAGATCATAAAATCTCATAAGTTCACTTCCAGTTCTTTCATAAAAGATACTTCGTATACAATTTCCAGCTCTTTAATTTTGTCTATGATTACCGATAGAGGTTTGCTATCTAACTCTATTACACATATTGCTGTTTTATTAATTTTATCTGATCGAATAAGAGAAAGATTGCTTATATTTACATTTCCTGTTCTAAGAATTGAAAGAATAGAAGCAAGAGCACCTGGAATATCTTTGTTTTTTATTATCAAAGCAGGGTATGCTCCTGTAAGATTAACATTTTGATTTTCGATTTTATTAATGATTACAGCTCCTCCACCTATCGAACATCCTTCAATAATAAGAGATTTATGATTGTTTTCCCCATTAATTCTGACTGTGTTTGGATGTTTTCCAAAGAATTTTTTTGAAAGAAAACTGTATCTTATTCCTTGCTCTCTTGCCAGTTCATATGATCTTTTAATCATTTCATCTGATTCCTTAATACCCATAATACCTCCTAATAGAGCTCGGTCAGAACCATGACCTTTAAAGGAAGAATAAAGCGGTTCATTTAAGTAAAAAATTACTTTTTCAATTTTTCCATTAAAAATAGAATAAAAAGCACGTCCTATTTTCGCCATTCCTGCAGTATGTGAACTCGAAGGCCCAACTATCACAGGTCCAATAACGTCATAAAGCATTTTCTACTCCAAAACTAAATCAGCTGCTTTTCTAAGTCTATTCATTATAGCTAACCCTATTCCAGACTGAGAAAAACCCTGACATAATATTCTCTTATATTTTTTCTCTTTATCAAAATCCAATCTCAGGAAAGAAAAAATTTTTCTTCCTATTTCATAAAGATTTTCAGAATCACCCAGAGAAATTTTACTAATGTTTTTTGGTAATTTCTTATATATTGAATCACTGCAAAAAACTATATCATCCTTCTCATATAAATTTGTAATTTTTGAAACTACGTCCATTGAATCTATTAAAATTAATTTTATATCAGGTGAATAATGCTTATATTTCATCCCAGGAGAAAGAACTGGACCATAGTATTTACCCTTAGCAAAAACAAATTCAGGAACTTCAAGATCTGGAATTATTTTTAAAATATCTTCAATTGAAATAGGACCGGGTCTTAATAAAACCGGTAATTTCCCTGATAAATCAATTATTGTAGATTCCAAACCAAAAAAGCAATCTCCGTTAGTAATTATATAATCAACTTTACTTAAAAAATCATCAACTACATGCTGAAATCTTGTAGAACTTGGTTTCCCGGAAATATTTGCACTTGGCGCAGCAATAGGTACTTCTGAGAATTTAATAACATTTTTAGCTAATTCATTCGAAGGAAATCTTATACCTACAGTTTTTCTCCCACCCGTTACATTATCAGGTATTGAAGAAGCTTTTTTAAAAATAAAAGTGATCGGTCCTGGCCAAAGAAATTCAATAATTTTCTTATAATCATTTATATCTTCCTTCATACATTTATTAGCCATTTTTAACGAATTTACATGAACTATCAAAGGATTATCAGAGGGTCTTCCCTTTGCTTCATATATTTTATTTGAAGCATCTTTACTAAAAGCATTGGTTCCAATTCCGTAAACTGTTTCTGTTGGAAAAATAATGAGCGCACCATTTTTGACATCTTTACCTATTTTCTTATATACATTTATATTAAGATCTTCTTTTTTAAAAATTTTAGTTTCCAATACATCACCCTATAGTTTATAATTACACTTCATTATAATAATCTATAAAGAAAGTAGTGAGGTTAAATTTATCTTCTAAAAGAGTTGCTAAATTTTTAACACCAAAGGTTTCAGTAGAATAATGTCCGCAATTTATAAAGTTTATATTCATATCCTTTGCTATATCTCTAGTTTGTTCTTCAATTTGTCCAGTTAAATATGTGTCAATTTCTCCCTCCAATAATTCAGCATAATTGCTTCCCCCACCAGATAAAACTCCTATTTTCTTTACAAAATCAAAATTTTTATAATATTTAAATTCCCTTTCTGGAATGATTTTTTTAAGTCTATTTATAAAAACATCAAAGGGTACCCTTTCAGAAAATTCTCCCTTGAAACCTACTTCGAAGGGTGAGAAGTTTTCTATACTCAATCTTTTTAAAATAGTAGCATTGTTTCCATAAACCGGATGAGCATCGAGTGGAAGATGATAACCAATCAAACCAATATTATTATTTAAGAGTAATTCAACTCTTTTCTTCAAATATCCCTTTAAAGAGAAAAAATTTTTACCAAAGATTCCATGATGAACTAGTATCAAATCAGCTTGCTCTTCAATAGCCCTTTTAGCAAACTCAAGATTGAAGGAAACACCAACAGCAATTTTTTTTATATCTCTATCACATTCAATCTGAATACCGTTAAAACAATAATCACTGAAATTCTCAGGCTCTAAAACAGAATTTAAATATTTTTCAATTTGTCTTATCATCATATAATCACCCCTTTTTATTATATACATTTAAAAGGATTAAATTATATTTCAGAATTAATCTATTAATCATTTTTTTGTTTATCGATATATTCTGATATAATTGTTTAAATATCTTATTTACTATGAATTTTAAATTTTATATAGAAAATGGAAATTTCATATTTATTATCATTAATTCTAATGGGTTAATCGAATACGCGAATAAATATGCTTGCGATCTTTCAGGTTTTCTGCAGAAAGAGCTTGTAAACAATCAACCTTTGGAAGTTTTTACAATCCTAGAAGAAAAAATTAAGATAAAAAAGGTTTTCAGAGAAATTATTGTTGGAAAAAGAG
>CAZGZM010000219.1:2854-4132 GCA_964529955.1 uncultured Thermotogaceae bacterium | reverse complement strand
TTAATAGTTTCTAAAATTATTAATCTTGCTAATAAAAATAAAATTTTAGTAGGACCGGGTAGGGGATCTGCTGTTGGTTCATTAGTTTCAAAATGTTTAAATATTACAAGTATAGATCCTATTAAACATGATCTTTTTTTTGAAAGGTTTTTGAATCCATCGAGGAATGATTTCCCTGATATCGATATAGATATCGAAGATGAGAAAAGGAAAGATTTATTAAAAAATATTCAAAGAGAATATGGGAAAGAAAAAGTGGTTGCTATCCAAACAAAGGGAAGAATATCAATAAAAAAATTAGAAAATTATATAAAAGAATATTTCAAAGATGAAAGGAAAAATATTAATCTTAAGAATTATTGGGGAAAGCAAATACTACAAAATTTGTTCTATACAAAAAGTATTCATGCTGCAGGAGTAATTCTGTCTGATAATAATCTAATGGATATGATTCCAGTAAAAGAAAAAGATGATTTTTACATCTCGGAATGGGATATGGTTTCTTTAGAAAATCAAGGATTTATTAAAATTGACCTTTTAGGATTGAGAAATATTAGTATCTTGAAGGAATTTGGACTTAAAAAAAATGATTGGGAAAAAACAAAAAAAGAAGAAGAAGTATATAAATGTTTTTGCAATGGTTTCACATCAGGTATTTTTCAATTTGAAGGTAATGAGGCTTCGGTTTTATCCAGAAAATATAAGCCAAAAAACATTGAAGAATTATCTGTTTTGATGGCTTTAAATAGACCGGGACCTCTGTCAACAGGAATAACAGAAAAGAGCATACTTTCTCGAAGAAAAAAATTATTGGATATTGAATGTAAAGAGAAATTTATGTATTTCCAGGAAGATATAATAAAATATGGTATTAAAAATCTTAATTTAGATCCTTCAGAAGCTGATGATTTAAGAAAAGCGCTATCGAAAAAAGATTTAATTCTTTTAAAAACGGTAATATCTAGAATAATTGAAAAATCGGTTTTGACACAAAAAAAGATAAATAAAGAAGTTGAATATCTTAAAAAATTTGCGGGATATTCTTTCAATAAGTCCCACAGTATAGCTTATTCATATATTTCTTATTGGTTAGGGTATTATAAATACACTTATTCGAAAGAGTTTTATTCATTTTTTACGGCTTGGCCTATTCTTGTGACTGCGGCTTCATTTTTCGTTACCGGAATTTTGGCTAAATATTATCAGATTGGCTTAAAAGCAGAATATGAGAAAATAGAACGTCCCAGTCCAAGGCTGTTTGACCTGACTCTTTCGTGG
>CAZGZM010000219.1:0-2844 GCA_964529955.1 uncultured Thermotogaceae bacterium | reverse complement strand
GTTTTATTCCTTTTTTTTACTTCAATCTGAGAGAAAAAAGAGAATAAGAGTAGCTTCTGAAATATGTATGATGAATATACAAATATCTATCAAGGATTTAAAAAATTCAATTTTTATAAATCCAAATAGATTTAATATAAGAATAGATGTTTTAAATAACAGTATAAGAGAATCTGAATCCTTTTTCTACGAGTGGATTAACGAAAACGGAAAAACCTTTTCAAATAAAAATCTTGAATTTTTAATAAAAATAGGTTGGTTCGATGATATAAAAAAAAGAAGTGTTCTGCTTAACGAAATAAATGAACTTTCCAGTGGAATAGATCCAGAATTAAGAAATATTACTAAAATATTTGGAATTAAAAAAAGCAAGGAGATAAAGATAATTGATGATGATAAATTTCTTAATTCAATTATGGAATATGAAGTTTTAGGATTTAATATTACTCACTTTAAAATAATTGCAGATGAAGAATTTCAAACAAATTCTTTGAAAGAATTGATAGCAGCGTGTGGAACAGGAATATGTTTTTATTCTTCAAAAATCCATAATGATAAAACCTATATTTCTGATGGTGATATTACTTTTGAGATAGATTATAATGTACCAGATAAAGGATATTTATATATCCAAAATGGAAAATATGAAGCCAAGAATTTTATTGAACTGGGTAAAATATTCAAGGTTATAGAAGTTTTTTATGGAATGATAGATAAGAAAAAAATTCAGAAAACAAATAAAAATATTCACATAAGATGTTTCTTGAATGGATGTTCCATTGATATTAAAAATTCCATTATAATAAATGATTTTCCTGATGAGATAATTATCAAGGGGTAAAAATGAAAATATTATTGATTAGGCATGGAGAAACCTCCTGGAACAAAACAAAAAAGTTTCAGGGCAATAAAGATATAATTCTAAATGGGAAAGGGCGAATACAAGCTAATATAACGGGAGAATACTTAAAAAAATATCATAACGATTCTAACGCTATTTTTACAAGTGATTTAGCTAGAGCATATGAGACAAGTCTTATTATTAATAATCATCTTAATAAAAAAATATTTTTAAGAAAGAAATTAAGAGAAATAAAGATAAATATATGGGGTGGAAAAACCTACGAATATATAAAAAATAAGTATAAAGATCAATTTAATAAATGGCAAATCAACCAAAAGTATAGGTTGCCTGGATTAGAATCACATTACCAAATAAAAAAAAGGATTAAAAATGAAATTATTAATATAGTATCCCAGAATAATGATATGAATAAAATTATTATTATTAGTCATGGAATGGCTATTCGATCTTTTTTGGCTAGCTTATTTGAAGAAGATGAGATAAATTATATTGATATAAAAAATTGTTCTGTAACGAATATTAATTTAATAAAAGGCGAATTTTTTCTCGAGGATGTAAATTTATATAAACACTTTTCATGTGAGGCAAAATTATGAATACTATAGATTTATGTTTCCTTCCAGAAGAAAAAAGAACTTCTGGAGGTATTTCTGTATTAATTGATATATTTCGTTTTACAACTGTATTAACTTATGCTTTATTTAATGAAGCTAAATCCGTTATACCTATTGAGTCAATTGATGATGCAAGAAAATTGAAAAAGGATTTTCCTGATTATCTTCTTACTGGAGAAAGGAATTCAGAAAGACAGAAAGGATTTGATTTAGGAAATTCTCCGCTTGAGTTTTCAAAAAATATTGTAAAAGGGAAAAATATTATTTCAACTACTACTAATGGAACTAGAGCAGTAAATTTAATTTTAAATTCAGAAGAAATAATTGCTGGTTCCTATTTGAACTCAGAAAGAGTAATAAAATTTTTAAAGAGAAAGAAAAAGGATATCTATCTAATTTGCTCAGGTTCAAACGGGCATGTCAGTCTTGAAGATGTATTATATGCTGGAATGATTTCAAACTATCTGAAGAAATGTTTCAATTTAACAGATTCAGCGATAATTGGAAAAGAAGTTTATAATTTGCATAAAAATGAACTCAATTCTTTTACTCTAGAAAATTCTTATCATGCAAAGGTGTTGCTTTCTAAAAAAAGATTTGATGATATAAATTTTTGTGGTAGAATAAATATTATTGATATTTTACCTATATGGTGCTTTGAAGATAGAGCTTTTAGGAGTGAAGGAAAATAATGAGTACAGTTTCAAATATTTTATTTATAGGAGCAATTTTTTCTTTTATTATGGGAATTATCTATTTTGAAATAGGCACCAGAAAAATCAGAAAATCACTTAAAACAAAGGAAAAAGTTACTACTAGTAGGATTGATAGAAGAGGTATTTATTTTTTATTGTTTTCAGGAATATTGGTTGTTTTATCTTTGATTATTGCGGTTATATGAAAATACTGGGGGTGTTATGGTGGTTAAAACTGAAAATTTGGAAAAAATGCTTTTAAAAATTCCAGGAATAAATGGAGCGAAAATTGTAGCAGATTATCAGGGAATTCTTAGGGAAATTCATATTCTTGCAGATGTTAAAAAATCTCCTAAACAAATTGTAAGAGATGTTGAAACAGCAATTTATGCAAGTGCAGGAATAAAAATTGATAGGAAGATTGTTAGTATTGCTCAAATTAAACAAGAGGGAGATTCTATTCAGTCTTTTATTGCGGATGAAGAAGAGGATTATGAAGAAGTTGAGAAGAATGATAGAAAAGTTATGTTTGAAGGAATAAGTACATCAACTTCTAGAGAAAGTGTTTCGTTTGAAGTTAGTATTAGTTATGATAACAAAGAATTTTTGGGAACTTCTGCAATTGATACAAATGAACAAAATGAAAATTATTTAAATGTTGTTGAAGCTA
>CAZGZM010000218.1:0-4157 GCA_964529955.1 uncultured Thermotogaceae bacterium | reverse complement strand
TTGGATTCCGTAATCAAATTTTTCTCCCTGCATTATCCAAAGAACAAGTATTTTATTTCCAATAAGAGGATATATTCCAGCAATAATCCTTGGACTATCTTCTTTTAACTGCAATAATGTTTTTTCCTCCATTGTATCTAATTTTAATAACTTTATTTCAAAGCCTAATCCATACACTAACCATTCTCCTCCAGGAAGAACAGCATATGAATAAATGTCATCAAATATATTTATTGTATTATCAAAGACTTTCTTTTCTTTATTCTTAACATCATAAATATTGATTTTATTATTCTCATCAACAAAAATTATCTTATCTTCTCCTGGAAGCCACTGCAAGCATTTATCAAAATATGTTATTCCAATATTTTCATAGGAACCTTTTATAGAATCAATAACATATATTTTTCCTGACTGATCCCAGACAAGAACATATATTTCAGAGGGGCTTATGCCAATTATGGAGGTTTCAGCTAATGAAGAAATGTTTTTATTTGATATAACATCTGAATTTTTGATTATCACTCCCTCACCATCATATGAACAAATAAGGATTTCATTATCCTTTAACCATTGAAAGTTGTATTTACCAGAGGACATTATTCCTAATACCCTTTCAGGTAAATCGATTGTCTGAATTTCTTCCTTAGATAAATTTACCAATCTGAATTTATCCTTCGATTGCTGATCAATTAATAATTTATCGTTATCTTCTGATAGTCTAAATCTAAAACCGGGGTAGCCATTCTCCATAACATTAAGCCAGAATATTTTCCCCGGAGATAATGATGAAGGATTTTCAATTATTTCAAACGCCTCCTCTGAATTCGTTTCTTCATTTACAGTTTTCACTTCTCTTACCTCTATATTCTCTATCTCTGTTTTAACTTTAGAAAAAAAGCCTGAACCCACATTATAATATTCAAATCCGTAATTATTATAAATTTCAGTAGTTTTTTCATCAGCTTCGGAAATAGCTTCATTTAATTCTTTAAGTAAATCCTGTTTTTTATCTTCAGTAGTGAAATTTCCCTTTGATATTATTTCATTAACCTCTTTTTCAAAATTATTTAAAATAGGCTTATATTTTTCTTCCAATAATTTGTTAACTTCTTCAACAGCTTTTTCTTTATTATCGGCTTCTTTAAGAAATTCTCTAAATTCCTCGCAAAGTTTTTTAGCAGAATCTAAATCTCCGAAAGAAATACCATCAATATTTGGATTTGAAAATTGGAGGTTGTAGTTCAAACCCTCTTTAGAAACAAATATAGACCTTATAAAAGATCGGATTTCATATGAAAATTCGTCTTTAATTGATTCATCGGGATATTTTTCATAATTTGTACTCTGTTCTGAAAATGTTTGGATTATTTGTTCCAAATTGTACTTATTATTAAATAAATCTGCATTATTATATTCCAATAATATTTTTTCAGCTTTAGTCATATTATCTTTATTTTCTTTGATCAGTTCTTTCAAAAAATCAGAGTCAACGGATTTTTTATCAATGTTCAGAAGATTGACTCCGTTATTTTTAATATTACTTATATTTCTACTCATTGTTGAGAGCTCTTCACGTAAATTTTCCCAATTTTTATAATCTAATTGAGCGCCTTCATTATAGGACGCAAGCTCATTTAATTTAGCAATGGCTTCTTCGGGTGTAATTGTTTCCTGATACATGTTAGTTAATATTTCTTCAATTTTTCTTATTTTTAACATCCATCCTTTTAAGAAATTAAATTTTATATCATCAATATTATTAGCAACTTGATTCATAAGATAATCAAAAATATTTATTTCTTCTCCTTGAAAAATTGTATAGGCCTTTAAGTATGCTTCTGTTTTTCCGATTTTTTCATCAGCAAAATAATTCCATTCAGATAATTCTGAGTTTAACTCTTGTAATTCTCCTAATCTATTTAACATAGATGTTTTATAATTTTCAATTTCATTAATCTCATCAATCAAAGTATTGTTTCCATTTATATCAAAATAGTAGTATTCGGGAGCTTCTTTAATCATTTCGTATATTTTATTTAATAACGAATTTACTCCTTCTAGATTCTCATTTATCTTATCCTCTTCGAAATACATAATATTAAATAAATTTTCCAATATCCATTTCCCATTTTCAACCAGGAATATGTTCGGAGAATCATTATAAATGCCCTTTATAAATTTCTCTCCTATACCGGTGTTTTCTTTGCTAAAGGCAGTCATGAATGATGAAAAACTAAAATATTGAGTGTTTGAATATTTTTGATTATCCTTTGTTTTATAGATAACCAGAAAATCTTCTATCTTATTTTTCACATTAGAATTTATTTTATTCAATTCACCCTTTCTATCCAATCCTAAAATTGTTGAGAAAAAATTTTCTTTGAAATTATTTTGATTCTCCTTTATTTCTGAATCTTTCTTTAATGAATAAGCAATAATTTCATTTATATTTTTATTTGAAAGCTCTTCAATTTCATTTTTCTTATCATTATATTCTCGGTAGGTAATTAAAGAGGATTTATAATCATTATCTATAGCTTCAAGCATCTTTTTCTTAGCGTTATTTACAGATGAACTGTACTGAGGGAGTATTTTTATTGAAACATTATTATTATATGACGCTAAAGATATTTCACTTCTTTCAAGCATTTCAAAGGCTTCATCAATAAGTTCTTCGCTCTTCTCAGGTGAGGGAATTTCCTTTTCATTAAAAGCGTTCTTTAAGTCTTCTATCTTTCCTTGAAGAGTTACTGTGGAAATTATTTCATCAGCAGGGTCTTCTTCATTTATTTTTTTATAAACCTTTGTAATAATCTCCTCTGGAAGAATTTTTCCATCTTCTTTTTCTGCATTAACTTGAGTTTGTTTTTTAATTTTTTCAAGATTCTTATCAAGAGATTCCTTTCTCAATGTAAGGAAGTAATTTTTGTCAAAATAACACTTATCAATTTCAGATTCTTCATTTCCTACCAATTCTCTTATTTGTTTAATAAAAAGGATTTCGTTTTCTGCAGATTTGTTGAACATAATTTGAAAATCTGCAACATTATAATATTTTGTAAAGAGTTCAATGAAAAGTGAAGGGGTTTCAACTATATTTTTTAATAGACCTTCTGCTTTCTCTTTAACTGATTTTTCTATTGCTTCTTCTGTTAACTTTTGCCCTGCTTTTATAATCTCGAGTTTCATTCGTTCTGTCAGCTTTTCTTTCAGTTTTTCTTTCAGATCATTTGAAGCATTAGTAAGAACTTTATCAAGAAGTTTCTTTTCCTCTGTGTTTTGAAAAGGATCATAAAAATAAATCTTCCACCAGTAATTTGCGATCTTTTTAGTTGCTCCATAGTTACTTATACAATAATTTATAAAGGTAACTTTATATGTTGAGTCAATCATCTGAAGAATTGCATTCTTTAAAACACCACCAAAATCTCCTTCAAGAATTGGTTCTAATATGGTTTTCCAGTTGGATAAAACATCAGAGATTACTTTCAATGTTGTTTTTAAAGAGTTATCTAATGTTTGAGAAATTACATAATCCATAGAACTGTATAACTTCGATTCAACGATAGCTATAAATTGTTTATTCTCTCTCTGTTTAGCTTCCTGATATTGAAGTTCAAGCAATGACATTTCTTCTTGTGTTACTCCTCTTGATCTTGCATCATTTATTTTTTTTACTGCGTCATCTACGTCATCTTTAAATCTTTTCATAAGAGGATCCTCTGAATATATAGCTTCATATAAATAATCACTGCCTGATTTGAAAATGCCTGTTTTATTGATAAGATTCTGAATAGCTTTAGAATACTCTTTATTCAATTCACTTAGATTATTTACCTGATTTTGTGATAAAGGGATGGAATTAGAAAATAAAACCGATGTAATAATAATAAATACAAATATAAAAAAATACTTTCTCATAGAAGCCTCCAAGGTAAAAAAAAAATTTAAATTTAACTAGAGCAAGTATTATTAAATATTAGTTAGATATACTATTAATCTCACCTATTATACAATATATGAACAAACACCAATTAATAAGGATTGGAAAAAATGCAAGAAAAAGATGCTAATGATGAATATGACGCTAACGATGCTAACGAAGAAGCATTAACAGAGCACATGATATTGAGTTCAGGGTACAGAAAGAGCAA
>CAZGZM010000217.1:0-4165 GCA_964529955.1 uncultured Thermotogaceae bacterium | reverse complement strand
ACCCTTTTCCTTTAAGGTACCTTTTTATTTCATATTCATACCTTAATCTAAACTTTAAATACCTATAAGAAAACTCCTTGATTTTATTAATATCAGGATTTAGATTCCTTTTCATTTGCATCCTGATCGTTTAATATCTTATACATTATTTTTATCCTTTTTTCAATCTGATTCAATAAGTCTTCATTTGAAAGCAGAAAATCTATTGCATTATTCTTACCCTGTCCTAAACTTGTTTCTTCTCCTTTCTCATCTATATAAGCGTACCAGGCACCCTTTCTTTCAATCATCTTATTTTCAACAGCCAAATTGAAAAGTTCATTTTCTCTAGCAAAACCCTTCCCGTATATTAAATCGACTTCAGCTTCTTTAAATGGAGGAGCAACTTTGTTTTTTACTACTTTGATTTTTGTTTCATTCCCAACTATATCGTTCCCGTTTCTAATTACACCGGATTTTTTTATTTCCAATCTGATGGAGGAATAAAATTTTAACGCAATTCCCCCAGTCGTAGTCATTGGATTTCCATAAGCAATTCCTATTTTCATCCTAATCTGATTAATAAAAATCACAGTAGTTCTTGATTTATTTACAGCCCCTGAAATCTTCCTCAACGCTTGAGACATCAATCTTGCTTGCAGTCCTACCTGAAGCTCTCCCATCGACCCTTCGATTTCTGCTCTTGGAACTAATGCTGCTACAGAATCGATTACAACTAAATCTATTGCGTTCGACCTTACTAAAGTTTCAACTATATCGAGGGCTTGTTCCCCAAAATCTGGTTGGGATATCAATAAACTATCTAAATCAACTCCTAATGCTTCAGCATATGCAACATCTAAAGCATGTTCAGCATCAACAAACGCAACTACTCCTCCCCTCTTCTGCGCAGAAGCGATAGCATGAAGAGCTAATGTAGTTTTTCCACTTGATTCTGCACCGTATATTTCTACAACTCTACCTCTGGGATAACCACCTATCGTCAGAGCAACATCAAGACTTATGCTACCAGTTGGGATCACAGAAACATCTGATAACGCTTTCTTCTCTCCTAGATACATTATAGAACCCTTACCATGCTGTTTTTCAATACTATCTATTGCTTTATCGAGGACCTTTTTTTTATTTTCATCAATCATATTCCTTTATACCTCCCTCAAAATCGCACACATACCTTTTTTTGTAAATTGCACCTTCTCTTCTTAAAATAGATTCGTAAATTGTTAATGCTTTTACAGGAATAATAACCTTTTCAACACTAATTGTTTGAACAAGCTTTTCCCAATACTTTGGACTAAATTTCATTCTTCCTATTGTTATATGAGGATACAGTTTGCCTTCAATATTTATACCAAAGGATTCAAGTACCTTCTTAATCTCGTTGAATAAATCCTGAAGATGTTTGTTCTCATCAAAACCTATCCAAAATGTTTTAGGTAAAGATTTGTTTCTGAAGTAACCAAATTTTGATACTTTTACAGAAAATGAAGGAAATCCTCTTATTCTATTTAAAATCATTGATGAAAGAACAGATATTCTCTTTTCATCTACTTCGTTTAAAAAAGCAAGAGTTAAGTGAGCATTTTCTTTTGGAACCCATGAAGCCTTAAATCCCATTCTCCTTAATTTGTCAGAAATACTTTCAACCATATTAGCAACTTCAGGACCAGTATCTATTGCAACAAATGCTCTCATTTTTTTTCATCCCCTTTGAAAAGTTCCACGCTATCTAATAAATATTTTATACCGCTTCCTGCAGTTAAAATCCCTACTAAGAGTTGCAGTAAAGTAGATATTAATGCAGCTTCAATACTAAAAACTAAAAATATATATAAGAAAACAATCAGAACAATTTGTGAAACGGTTTTCATCTTTCCAAAATAATTAGCTGGAATTACAACTTCTTTGCTTGCAGCATACATTCTAATTCCTGAAACAAGAATATCCCTAAGAATAATAACCAATAAAAGCCAAACATTTAACATCCCAAGATAAAAAAACATCACAGCTGTTGCTGTTATTAAAAATTTATCAGATATTTGATCTAAAAATTTACCAAGATCACTAATCAGATTATATTTTCTTGCAAAATAACCATCTAAATAATCAGTTATTGAAGCAATAGAAAATAAAATCAGAGACAATACTGCAAAAATTGTATTATTTCCAAACTGAAGAAAAACAATTACTGGAAAGGTTAAAATAATTCTTGTTATAGTTAATTTATTTGGTAAATTCATATTATTTCCCCTTCTAATTGATTTTCAAAAATTCCTGTTACTCTACACTTTACAAAATCCCTTTTGAAAAACCCTCTTTTGATATAAATAGTGTTATCAATATCTGGAGCAAAGGCATAACTTCGTGCAAAAATATCTTCATCATCCTTTTCAAGTAAAACTTTATAATCCCGCCCTACCATATTTTCTAAAAAATCTCGAGATATATTTTCTTGAATTTCCAGTAATCCATTTAACAATTCTTTTGCTCGATCACTATTCATGGTTTCTTCCATGTTGAAAGAAGCGGTATTTTCTTCCTTTGAATATGTGAAACCCCCAAGATGGTCAAATCTTACATCTTTTATAAAATCTACAGTTTCTTTAAAAGTGTCTTCATTTTCTCCAGGAAATCCAACCATTACTGTCGTTCTCAATACAGAATCATCTGAATTATCTCGTATTAAATTAAAAATATTCTTCAATTGATAAGTGCTTTTTATTCTTTTCATCTTTTTTAAAATCTTATTGCTTCCACTCTGTATAGGAATATCAAAATAATTTATAACCTTAGGAAGAGAAATCATAGCCTTTATTATTTCTTCACCAATATGATCTGGGTGTAGATACAATACTCTTATCCAGAAATCTCCTTCAACATCGTTTAACTTTTTCAATAAAAGAGGAAGCGATGATCCGTTTCTTAAATCAAGTCCATATTGAGTTATATCCTGAGAAACTAATATTATTTCCTTCACTCCACTTTTAATAAGAAATATGGATTCATTTAAAATATCTTCGATTTTTCTACTAACAGATTTTCCTTTGAAGGAGGGTATTGAACAAAAGGCACAATTTCTATTGCACCCATCCCCAACTTTTAAATAAACATGAGAGGAAGAAATTTCTCTTAAGGTAAATTCACAAACAGAATTCATTCCATTTGAAAAATAAAAATAATCTTCATTAGTTATTAATTCTGCTATTTTTTCAGCTGATTCAACTCCAATTAGCCCATCAATCTCAGGAATTTCTCTTTTAAACTCTTCGTAGTATCTTTGAATAAGACATCCCACAGCAACAATTTTTAAGTCTCTAATATCCTTTTTATAACTAATCATCCTAAAAATCTCATTGATACTTTCTTCTTTTGCATCGTGAATAAATCCGCACGTATAAACAATAACTAAATCAGTTTTTTGGAGATTAGAAGAAATTTGGTGACCCTTTTCAATGAGTTTACCCTTAAGGTAATCAGAATCAGCTTCATTTTTCGAGCAACCCAGAGTTAATATACTAATTATCATTTATTGTAATATTCCTTTCTCTTATCTAAATACAGAGCTCTTATTTTCGTTAGCTCCTCTAAATACCTTTCATCCTTATAGTTTGGATAGGTATACTCAAATGGAATGAATTTTCCATTTATATACATAAGGGTTATCTCGGCATAAATACCTTTAGAAAGGTATATTCTGTTAGCCCAATGCTTAGTTGAAGCTAAAATAAATTGACTATGATGAATAAAACCAGGATCGAAATTTATTTTTCTTTTTCCATCTACAGAATTTTTTTCTTCGATCTTGTTTGTAATCAATTTGATATTTGCAAGGCTTTCTGGATGAACAAGCCTCTTAAAACTGACAAGTTTTCCCTGTATTCTCTGACCCATTTCACTGGTATAGTAATAAGTAAACTTATCAAAATCCAAAGTATCAGATATATAGTCAATATCACCAAATTCTTTTATAAGATCTTCTTCAACTTCAAGATATTTATAATCAACATAACTTCCAAATACAAAAATAACGAGATTAACAAATTCTACTTTTCTTATATTTCCCATGTAGCACCTCATAACAAAAAAATAGGAATCCTAATAATTCCTAAAATTAAGCTAAAGAAATTATATCATGTTTCAAAAAAGTTATATATTAATATGAAAT
>CAZGZM010000216.1:0-4187 GCA_964529955.1 uncultured Thermotogaceae bacterium | reverse complement strand
TAAAGTATTCTCAAGATTTAGGGCAATAATTGAAACTCCATTTTACAGAAATAATATTCAAAAGGTTACTTCTTTAAAGGAAGCTTATAAGTTAGCAAAAAAATCACCGGGAACAATTGTTACTGATTTACCAGTGTATAAACCAGAAAAAATTGGTTTGGATGAAGAAGCAAAGGTTCTTTTATTTAATGATGGTTCAGTAACTGGACGGTGCGCTGCAGCAAGAAGAATAATCGGAGAACCCGGGGTTGAAGAAAAGGATTATTCAAAAAAAATTCAGGACGCTGTTTTTAACAGCAGATATAGAACAATGTACCATGCAGAAACATATATTGGTCTTGATAAAGATTTCATGGTAAGAGCACATTTAATTGTTCCTGAAACCTATGAAAATCTTCTTTATAACTGGTTACTAAATTTTCAGTGTTGTTCAGAAGAATACGTTAATCTTTACAGTGAATCAAAAAAATTAGATTGCGAAGGAGACATTTTTATTTTTTCTGACCCTGATTGGGTGCATCCAGATCATCCGCTAGGACTTACCTTTTTCGATACAGAACATAACTGTGCTGCAATTCTCGGAATGAAATATTTTGGAGAGTTTAAAAAGGGTACTCTTACATTAGCCTGGGGAATTGCAAATAGAAAAAATTATGTCGCCTGCCACGGTGGGATGAAAAAATACTCTCTTCCAGAAGAAAATTTCATAATTTCATTTTTCGGTTTATCAGGTTCAGGAAAGTCTACCCTTACTCATAATGATCATAAAAAGAAATTTGATGTTACTATTTTGCATGATGATGCTTTTATTGTATCGACAAAGGATGGTTCATCAATTGCTATGGAACCTTCATATTTTGATAAAGTAGCAGATTATCCTTTAGATTCAAAGGATAACAAATACTTTTTGTCCGTTCAAAATTCAGGCGCAACAATTGATGAAAATGGCAGAGTAGTTCTTCTAACTGAAGATGTAAGAAATGGTAACGGCAGAGCAATAAAATCTAAGTTGTGGTCTCCAAACAGGGTTAACTGTTTCAAAGAATCCGTAAATGCAGTCGTTTGGTTGATGAAAGATCCCGTTATGCCACCAGTTATTAAAATAACAAATAAGGATTTAGCTGCAACAATGGGAGCTACTTTAGCAACAAAAAGAACCAGCGCTGAAAGATTAGCACCGGGTGTGGATCCGGAATCTCTTGTAATAGAACCCTATGCAAATCCTTTCAGAACCTATCCTCTTAAAAATGATTTCAATGCGTTTGTTTCATTGTTTAACTTGAACGATGTTTACTGTTATATATTTAATACTGGATATTTCATGGATAAAAAAGTAGAAAAAGAAACTACACTTGAAATACTTGAAAAACTGGTTAAAGATGAAATAGTTTTTGAAAAATGGCTTCCATTTAGTGATATGGAAATTTATCCAGTAGAAGGATTTATACCAGATTTCAACGACCCCAATTATAGCGAAAGATTCTTAAAGAGTTTTAGAAATAGAATAGAATACATACAAAATTTGAATTACCTTAAAGGAGGGTTCGATAAACTTCCTGAAGAAGCTTTGAGTTGCTTAAATAAGGTCATTCTTGAAATACAGAGCAATTAAAAAATATTTCTCAATTTAAAGATCGGTGCTTAATAATCACCGATCTTTTTTTGTTATAATTAACCAGGGTGATAAAATGAAGAATTCTTACATTTTTATAGATTTTCAGAACCAGTCAGTGGATTTAAAACTAATAATTGATACACTCTCAAAAAACAGAAGAATCATAGGAATAAAAGCATATGGTCACTGGTATAAACATCCCATTCTTTCAATTAGCTATGCCAAAAATGGTGCTGAACTCATTGAAATACCTGAAGACACATTTTCTTCAAACAAAAAGAATGATATCAAGTTGATTGTTGATGTTATAGAAACGCTTTTCATTAAAGAGAATGTTGATGAATTTGTAATAATATCAGGTGATCTTGATTTCTTACCATTACTATTCAAATTAAGAGAATATGGAAAATATATCACTGTGATCAGCAGAAGAAATTCTACCTCTGTTTACTTGATAAACAACGCAGATGAATATATAGCATATGATGAACTTGTTAAAAGTGAATCTCTTCATCTACCTTTACCTGGAACAATAGATAAATTAATAGTTGAAATTAAAGAAATTCTAAATAATCGAGATATTAATCTTGATTTTTTTAATATATCAAGACTTTTAGAAGGGTTATCAATCGATCCCAAAAAATACAATCATAAATCAATCGAATCGCTAACCGATGAAGTAATTTCCGAAATCAAGGGAGAAAAATATTATGAATCATATAAGACATTTCTCCTTAGAACTATTTCAAAATATGGCAAAGAGGGTGCTGATATTAAGCAGTTAAAGGAATGCCTTATTAAAAAAGACAAGTGGTCTCCACCAGAAAAAATTTCCTTTTCCTCATTTATTGAAAAATTAATAAAAGAAAATCAAGCATTTTACAATGATAAAAAAGTTTATATTAAGGCTCCTGAAAGATGGGAAATTTTGTTAAAGGACAAATTACCCTATTCTGAATATATAGATATATTTTCAAAGGAATTTATTTTTAGATGTAATGGTAATAATACAATAAGGGAAATTTTGGATTCATTGATTCAGGAAAAAATTATTCCATCAAAAATAGCTAATTCATTTGGACACCTTTCAAAATTTACTGGTTTAATTAAGGGTGTAGATGGAAGCGATTATGTTAGCTATAATATACCAGTAATTTCCAATTCCGATTCTACTCAATTTAAAAAAGCTCTTCAAAAAGCAATTATTAAGGAAATTCTTAAATATGAAAGTCTATTTTTTGATGAAATTTCAACTCTTTCAAAATTCATACTTAATAAAGATAATAGCAAGTATATTATTTCTTTACTTGACGATCTAGCTAAACAGGGAGAAATAACAAGAGAAAAGAATAAATTTATATATAAAATAAAATCCGGGCAATAAGCCCGGATTAACACATATAAGGGGGGTAATTAATTACTTTCTTTTACGATAATTAAGACATTCATAAATTATAAAAGGTTCACTATCATAATTCGTTTTTTTTCGTAAATCTTCCTTCATTTATTTATTATCTGCTTATAAAACAAAAAAAACGTTAAAAATAAAAAAAGTAAATTTTTCTTTTTCATTTAATAAATTTTTTGTAAACTGATTTTCCGAAGAAATTCATTGTTTTCTTTAAAATATACTTCTTCAAAATAATTGATGATAAATGCCCGGTGGGTATAGATTTCATTTGGGAATTCTTAATTTCATTATGTAATTCATTTGTAGATTTTGAAGGAATAAAAATATCAAAAAGTGCTTTAAAAATTATTGTTGGCTGCTCTATAAATTTTGCATAGGTTAAAGGGTCGTATTCCATACAGCAAATTGGAGCAGAATCAATTTGAATAATCGGTTCTTTCATACTTTCAAGATATTTTTTATACAAATCTCCATGATATTTTTTACAGGTTTCTATATCGCAACCACCGTCTTCTTCATATCTAACCCTCAGAACCTTTGTGACAAAACTCCTCCAAGTAATATGGTAAAAATTTCCACCAGTAACAACCAGGGAAACTTTTTTTATTCTTTTTTCCATAGCTGCTGCCATAGAAGCTATAAATCCACCAAAACTGTATCCCATGATATAAATTTCATCGCAGAAATCTTGAAGATAGTCAATTACCGTTAAACAATCAACCAAAGCATTTTCAAATCTATCTCTTAAAACAACTCTATCAGGATCTAAAAAAAGTTCTCCGGATTTGTGATTTTCGGGAGTCCTTTCAAAATGATACGGAAGAATCATCATTGCCCCTGTATAACCAAATTTAGCAATATTTTCAGGAAACCATTTTAAATACTTCAAATTTTTGTTTCCGGTTCCATGAAGAAAAATAATCGCCTTTTTTCCTTCTCCATACAAATATAGCGGTAATTTATTGTTTAATTTATATTCTGAAGGATAATTTGATTTAAGAGTTATTAATTTACTATTGTTATTAATCTTTTCATTTAAGATTTTTATTTCTCTATTGAATCTAAATGCGAAATAATTTTCATTGGTCATAGCATTATTGCCCTCAATATGATAAATTTAAATTGAAAAATAATAAGGATGTGAAACTATGTATACTTTAG
>CAZGZM010000215.1:0-4207 GCA_964529955.1 uncultured Thermotogaceae bacterium | reverse complement strand
AGAGATATCACCGAAAAAAATAAAATTCTCAAAGAAAGAGAAGAAGCATATATTAATACAAGAAAGAATTATGAACTGTTTATTGATACTCTCGTTAAGGTTGTTGAATTGAGAGATCCTTATACTTCAGGTCATCAGGAAAGAGTAGCTCAACTCAGTATTGCAATTGCTGAAAAAATGAATTTATCATATGAAAGAATTGAAGCAATTAGAGTTGCTGCCCTTTTGCATGATATTGGGAAAATATATATTCCTTCAGAAATATTAAACAAATCTTCCAAACTGACTGATCTGGAATTTAGAATGATAAAGGAACATTCCCAAAATGGATATGAATTATTAAAGGAACTTCAGTTTGATTTACCAGTAGCTGCGTTTATTTTGCAACATCATGAAAGAAATAACGGTAGCGGATACCCACAGGGTTTAACAGAAAACGATATATATATTGAATCTAAAATAATTGCTGTTGCGGATGTTGTAGAGGCAATCAGTTCTCATAGACCTTACAGACCAGCACTAGGTATAGATGCAGCATTTGAAGAAATTCAAAAAAATATTTGTGTTTTATATGATACTGAAGTTGTAGAAAATTGTATAAGTTTATTCAATGAAGGTTTTAAATTTAACTGGAAAAATTAATTACTTTTAATAAATAATATCTTTGGCATTACATTGCGTAATCCTTGCAGTATAATTAATACCTTATTCATTTGAGAGGGAGCAATTTATGGAGAAAGAGACATATTATGAAAGAATTGAAAGATTTTATAATGAAAATGAAAATGCCTTTTGGGAATGGGATCTAAAGACTGGAAAAGTATTTTTTAGTACTCAATACTATAAAATGCTTGGATATGAACCTGAAAACGAAACAAAAAGTATAAATTTCTGGCTTGAACTAATTCATCCTGAAGATAGGAAAAAAATTGTCGCTGACCTTGAAAAAGAACCTGAAAAATGTTTGCCATATAATACGGAGTTTCGAATGAAATGTAAAAATGGTGAATGGAAATGGATTTCAGGAAAGGCAAAGGTATATAAATATGATGAAGATGGAAAACCCTCCTTTGTAATTGGAACACATACTGATATCTCGGAATTGAAGGAAAAGGAAAAAATAATTAAAAGAGAATTAGAGTTTGAAACTGTTATATCATCAATATCTTCAAGATTATTAGGAGAGATAAGCACTAATGAAGCTATTTATGAATCTCTTAAAGAACTCGGTCTTAATTTAATGGTTGATAAATCATACTTATTCATTTTAAATGAAGATTCTTCATCCATGAGTAATATTTATGAATGGGCAAGAAACAAAAGTAATATAAAGCTTCAGAGTATTCCTTCTGAACTTATTTCTTTTATAAAACAAGAGTTTAAAACTAAAGAAATAATAAAACTAGATAATTTGAATAATTTCCCAGAAGAGAAACAAATTGCAAATAAATTGCTTAATGAGCATAAGCATAAATCTTTCATTGTTACTCCTGTTCGAGTACATAAAAAAATTATTGGATTTATTGGAATTAATTATTCAAATGAATCACCAATCGAGATTGAAAACTTATTAAAAATTGTTTCAAGAATTATCGGTAACTTTCTTGAACGAAAAGAGAATATAAAAAAGACGAAAAATCTAAACCGTATACTGAAGGGAATAAGAGATGTTAATTACTTAATAACTCATGAAAAGAACAGAGATAAACTGATAAAGAGGGCTTGTGACTCTCTTGTTGATACAAAAGGTTTTAGTAATGCTTGGATAAATCTTCTGGATGAAAATCAAAATTATCTGACATCTGCTGAAGCAGGACTTGGTGAAAAATTCATCCCATTAAGGGAAGATATGAAAAATGGAAATTTTACTGAATGTGCAAGAAAAACATTAAAAACTCAAAGGATAGTTATAAATGAAAATCCAGAGACAGAATGCAAAGATTGTTTTCTTTCTGAAAACTATGAAGAAAAATGTTCATTTTCAATATCTCTTTCTTATGAAAAAAGAGTTTACGGATTGTTGACTGTATCAGTACCGAGAATTTATGGAAATGATATTGAAGAAAGAGAACTGTTTGAAGATATTGCTCAGGATATTTCATTCGCTTTACACAATTTAAGGCTAGAAGATGAAAAAAAATTGACAGATATTGCACTTGTAAATAGTGAAAAGAAATTTAAAGAAAAAATTAAGGAGCTTCTTTCTCATGAAGAAGAAGTGAAAAAAATTGAATTGTCTGATGTTATTGATTCAGAAATAATTCAAATATTAATGGATTCTTTGTATAATACTTCAAAAATTCCTATGGCGATACTTGATATAAATGGAAAAGTACTTGTTCATACTGGATGGCAAGATATATGTACCAAATTTCATCGAGCAAATAAAGAATCTTTAAAAAATTGTATGGAAAGTGATAAATATCTTTCAAAGGGAGTAAAAAAAGGTGAATTTAAAGGCTATAAATGCAAAAATAATTTATTAGACTTTGTAACCCCTATTATCATTGGTAATAGACATTTAGGAAATTATTTCTATGGACAAATACTTTATAAAGAAGAAAATTTAAATTATGAGTTGTTTAAAAAACAGGCAAAAAAATTTGGATTTAATGAAATAGAATATTTAAAAGCACTTGAAAAAGTTCCTAGAAAAACAAAAGAAGAAGTTTCAAAAATAATGGATTTTTTTTCGAAGTTTGCAGATATGATTGCTACTTTGGGTTAAACCAATCTAAAACTTTCAAAGGCTTTATATAGAAATAATATAATACAGGATAAGTTAAAGGAATCAAGATTTTCACTTATCAAAATAATGTCCAGATTAGCTAATACAAAGGATTCATTAATAATGACACATCACGAAAGAGTAAGTGAATTATCAACAGAAATTGCAATAAAAATGAAACTTTCAGAAGATGAAATTGAGGGCATCAAAGCAGCTGCTTTGATTCATGATATTGGGAAATTAGATATTCCTTCAGATATACTAAATAAACCGTCGAAATTAACTGAAATAGAGTATGAGTTGGTAAAAAATCACACAAATATAGGATACGAAATACTTAAAAATATTTCATTTGAATACCCTATTGCCGATATTGTTCTTCAACATCATGAAAGAATAGATGGTTCAGGATACCCTAATAATTTAAAGGGAAATGAAATAAGAACAGAAGCGAGAGTGATAGCTGTAGCAGATGTAGTTGATGCCATGATTTCACATAGACCATATAGGCCAGCTCACAATTTAGAAGATGCTCTTGAATTCATTTCACAGAATTCAAACAAATTATTTGATAAAGATGTTGTTTCAACGTGCCTTGATATTTTCGAAGATGGATTTTTTTTTAAAAGTAATTAATGATTAATTTAGGAAGGTGATTTGATGAATGATAGTGCATTAAAATTTCAAAACAGCTTATTATCCCTGGATTACTTTTCATCCAGACAATTAATTAAAGATGTTCTTGAGGATAAATCCTTTTTTGATGTTGTGGATGAGATATTTGTTCCTGTATTAGAGAATATTGGTTCATCTTGGGCGAAGGGGTCTCTGTCTTTATCTCAAGTCTATATGAGTGGAAGGATGTGTGAAACTCTTATAAGTGAGTTTTTTAATGATTCAGATAATAAAAGAAAAAAAAGCCCAAAGATTGCGATTCTTGTTTATAACGATCAGCATACTCTTGGAAAAAGAATTATTTATAACGCTTTAAGATCAATAGGTTATGAAATTGAAGACTTTGGATTCTATGAAGATTCTATGGAACTCGTTAACAGAGTACAAAATCAAAAAATTCAAATTCTTCTAATTTCTGTTTTGATGCTGAATTCTGCTTTTAAATTAAAGGATGTAATATCAGAAATTAAAAAAAGAAAATTAAATACAAAGGTAGTAGTTGGTGGAGCTCCCTTCATTTTCGATGTAAGCCTATGGAAGCGAATAGGAGCTGATGCAATGGGTAAAGATACAAACGAAGCAATAAAAATTGTGAAGAAGATGGAGGATGAAATAAATGGATAAAATGACATCTATGGACAGAGTTTTAACCTCACTTTCTCATAAAGAACCAGATAGAGTTCCTCTCTTTCTAATGCTCACAATGCATGGGGCAAAGGAACTGGGAATGACATTGAAAGAATATTTTTCAAAGGCAGATAATGTAATAAAAGGTCAAAAAATACTCAAAGAAAAATATGATAA
>CAZGZM010000214.1:0-4219 GCA_964529955.1 uncultured Thermotogaceae bacterium | reverse complement strand
TCCGTAACCAAATTTTATAAATATTGAGGTGATTTTATGTTCATGAGTAAAAAAAGATGGTGGGTTCCATGGGTGTTCCTGTCTGTACCACTTGCAATGTATGCAATTTGGGTAATATGGCCTATCATTCAGACATTTGCATTCAGTTTTACCGAGTGGGATGGAATGACACCATCTACTTTTATAGGATTTGAAAATTACAAAAATTTATTCAACGATCCGATTTTCTGGACTGCGTTAAAAAATAACTTTAGATGGTTGATTTTATTCGTAGCTATCCCTATACCTGTAGGATTGCTTGTAGCAATGCTCTTTGACGTAAAATTACCTGGAGGAAAGATATTTAAAACAATTATGTATCTGTCAATGACACTTTCATTTGTTGTTATTGCACAGATCTGGTCATGGATTTATGATCCCAAAAATGGAGCACTGGCTGTTACTCTTAGAGCCTTAGGCTTTGCAAATCTTGATGAATTATTACAGGCAGCCTTTGACTTTTTAATATTTGTAATAATTCCAATAATTATTGCTGTAATTGTTGTGAAAATAATAGATAAATCTGTTAGATTAACAGGTAAAAAGGCTTTATTTGCTTATATTTCTCTAATGGCTCTATTTATTATTCTTGCGCATGTATTAAAAATCTTCTGGGATCCTCAGATAGAAACTTCACGTTTTTCAAAGAATGGATTTCCATGGCTGAGTGATCCGAATATGGTTACGTATTCTTTGATTATGTCAGCTATCTGGAGACAAATACCTTATGTAATGGTACTTTATCTTGCAGGATTAAAGGGTGTTCCACCAGCATTAGTTGAAGCATCAATAGTAGATGGTGCTAACTGGTGGCAGAGATTTTACAATGTAATTTTACCTATGTTAAAACCAGCAACAATAGTTGCGATTACAATAAGTGTTATTGACTCCTTGAGAGCCTTTGATATTGTCTATGCTATGACAAGGGGAGGTCCTTTCAACACATCAAGTGTTTTAGCGAATTTTATGTATATAGAGACATTTAATAATTACAGGATGGGATATGGATCTTCAATTGCAGTTATCCAATTCTTCATAACATTTGGGTTTATTATAGTCTATCTTGGTAATGCTTTAAAGAAGGAAGGTTGATAATATGTTGAAAAGAAAAAAAATATCCTTCGCATTCTTTTTTTATACAGTTTCAATTGCAATAATATTATTATGGTCAGTTCCATTTATAATAACAGCTTTCACATCTTTAAAATCAATGGATGAAATAATGACCAGTCAATATTGGTGGTCTGTTCCAAAGGAAGTAAACTGGGAGAATTTTTACGAAGCATGGACAACCGGACACATGGCTATATATTTTAGGAATACCTTTATAGTTACAATTCCGTCAGTTTTAGGAGCTCTGTTTCTATCGACCCTGTCAGCCTTTGCCCTGTCATTCTACAAGTTCAGGTTTTCAAAGGCAGTACTTGTATTGTTTATAAGCGGAATGTTAATACCATTTCAAATGTTGCTTGTCCCAGTTTTTAAGTTTTCTAAGGATATTGGAATATACAATACCCATATCGGGCTGATATTATTCCATATAGCATTCCAAATTGGTTTCTGTACATTTTTCCTGAGGAATTTCATGAAAACTATACCGGTGAGTTTATTTGAATCAGCGAAAATTGATGGAGCAAAGGATTTTAAAATATATCAAAAAATTGTTTTGCCCCTTAGTCTTCCTGCAGTAGCCGCACTTGGAATACTTGAGTTCACATGGATCTGGAATGATTATCTTTGGTCCTTGATACTTTTACAATCAGACAACTTAAAAACAATTTCTCTCGGATTGATGAATTTCCAGGGGCAATATGTTAGCGCATGGAATTCCATCGCTGCAGCTTCTTTAATCACAGCAGCAATACCACTTGTCGTTTTTCTGATATTCCAGAGATACTTTATTGAAGGTTTAACGGTTGGAGCGGTGAAGGGTTAATCATGTTTGGTGTAGATTATTATCCCGAACACTGGGATAGCAAAAGATTAAAAAGTGATCTTAAAATTATAAAAGAAAATGGAATGGAAGTAATCAGAATCGGTGAATTTATATGGTCTGATGTGGAGCCCGAAGAAGGTAGGTACGATTTTGATATTCTTGACAGAGTTTTCGAAGAATCTGGAAAATTAGGATTGAATATAATTCTTGGAACGCCCACCGCTACCCCTCCTATATGGCTTGTTGAAAAATATCCCGAGATTCTCCAGATGGATGAATTTAAAAGGGTGAGACCATTTGGATCGAGGAGACATTACTGTTACAGCAGTGAAGTGTATAAAGATTATTCAGCAAGAATAGCTGAAAAATATGCTGAAAAATATGGAAGGAATGGGAACCTTTTTGCATGGCAGATAGACAATGAATTCGGATGTGAGAATACTACATTTTGTTACTGCGAAAATTGTGAAAGGGGATTCAAGGAATTTCTAAGAAAAAAGTATAACGGAGAAATAAATCAGTTAAATAAATCCTGGGGAACATCCTTCTGGTCACAAAAATATTCATCATTCAACCAGATAGGTACACCAATTGCGACTAACGCAGCTTTGAACCCTCATCAGGTTCTTGATTTCTACAGATTCACTACCGATTCAATCGATAGATTTACAAAGAATCAGATAGATATTATAAAAAAGCATTCCAATGCAAAAATCACTCATAATTTCATGGTGAATTTTACTGAAATAGACTACAAAAAACACAGCAGATTCTATGATTTCATTTCATATGATAATTACTCTCCCTACGATGAGTTTAAACCGTTGAATACCGCATTCAATTATGATCTTATGTGGTCTTTGATGAGAAAACCATTTACTATTATGGAGCAGCAGCCAGGAAGAGTAAACTGGCAGATTAAAAATAAATATTATCCTGCAAAGTGGATTAAACCCTGTGCAGAATCTGCACAATACCATGGAGCTAATAATATATTATATTTCAGGTTCAGAGCTAATCCTTACGGGGCAGAACAGTGGCACAACGGGATTCTCTCATATGACGGAAAACCTGAAAACAGCGAAAGACTTAAAATTATTAAAGAATTATCTTATGCTGAAAATAAACCAGAAAGACCTGAATCAAAGGCAGCGATTTATTTTAATTATGAAAATGCATGGATTCACAAAATAAACAACGTTTCAAAAGACTTCAATTATATTGAAAGTATCATAGATATTTATGCTGCTTTAAGAAATATGGGTTATTTTGTTGATATTATCTTTGATGATTCTAAAATAGAAAAGTATGAAATTCTAATAGTTCCCTACGCTGTTTTATTATCAAATGAATTTAAGGAAAAGATTTATAATTATAATGGAAAGTTATTTATGACTTGTATGACCGATTTGAAAAATGAAGATAATTCAATTCACTCTTCAGCATTACCAGGATTTAGCTTTGAAGATTTGAAATTCAGTATATCTGACTTTGGAGCAATCTCTGATGAAAATGTAAAAATTTTTGGCAGTACGTTTAAAGCTAATTATTGGATAGAAAATTTGGATGTTTTCAAGGGCAAAACATATGGAGTATGGGAAAACTATTCCGGAATCAATTATTTAGCTTATATTTCTTCATCAGATGAAAGTAAATACTATGTATCCTCTGTATTCGGAAGAGATTTCTGGATGAATTTGTTTAGAGAAGTTACAGGAAAAGATATTATAAATAAATCTGATGAAATTGAACCGATATTGGAAAATGAAGAACTAAAGAAGATAATGTTTTGAATATTTTTACATTTTTTAAATAAATGAATTCAAAATAAATATGATAATAATTACTGATTATTATCAGGAGGAATTTATATGCCTTTATACAGATTTCTTTGTAAAGAATGCGGAAAAGAAGAAAGTTTATTATTAAAATACAATCAGGAACCACCCAGATGTAAAAATTGCAATGGAGAACTTGAAAAACAGATATCGAAAATTGCTTCTTCATGTAAAGGTTCTGGGAGCTGCTCTGGATGTTCTGGAAGCAATTGCAGCAGTTGCGGTTAGGAAGAGAGTTTCTTCTTCAAGTAATCTTTGAGATCATACTGTTTTAGTTTTTTGTTTACAGTAGCCAGAGATCGGTTTGTATATTCTTTTATATGAGTGACATCTTTATAATCAACATTTAAAAAATCTAAGATTTTTATTTGATCATCGAAGACTTTGTCTTCGATTTTCTCATTTA
>CAZGZM010000213.1:0-4227 GCA_964529955.1 uncultured Thermotogaceae bacterium | reverse complement strand
TTCAAAAGTGTCAGGTTTATCAGAATATGACAGATTTTATGACAAAAAAATCAGAAAATTATTTTTTTGTATTTGTTTTTTAATGGGAGTTATAGCATATATAATATCAAATTATGCCATTATGTCGTTTTTTTGAAGTGTGTGTGGCTTTTTTTATTTATATATTATATATTATTTCATATAGTGATTTTTTTCTTAATAGACACTCTTTTCCGGCATAATGATCATAATGGTCATAATATTTTTTAAATCCCTATTAATAAAGCTATATAGAGATTATAAATTATGCCAAAATCTCTAAAATTATGCCACTTCTGACAAATTAGGTATTTATAACAAAAAACCTCCTCTTTAATTGAGGAGGTCTTGAATTTAATTAATTGTTATTTTGAAACTTAATTCTTTTAATTCAAGTGGCTCACTTTTCAATGAACATTGGTTCATTTTTCAGTTGACAAAAACAATAATTTTCTATTCTTCATCAACCGGTTTGTCTGGATATAATTCCATAACTTTGTTACATGGATAATATATAGCGTTTTTTACAAAGACATAGTGTTGCTTTATATAAGATTCAGGTAAGTTAGTTAAATAATCTTTTATTGGAATATTTTCATATTCAGTTCTAACCAAAAGATTCATTTCTTCCCTACTTGTGCTTATCACAAGGCAATAAATTCCCTTTTTTTGATCTTTAGCAATCAATAATCCTTTATCTTCCAATCCCTTCCTGCTTTCCTTAAGGAACTTTATCACAGTTTTTTCTTCATAATGATAATATTTATCTTCTTGTTCGCTTGAATCTATTTTTGTAATCCTATCCAGTATGGTTCTTAGGAGTTTTATTTCGTCTTCTGATTCGTTGGATGTGAAGATAAATTCGGGATATTCATCTATTTGTCTTCCGGATACCAGTTCTAGAACTGCTACGGCATAAGCTAAGTTGTGAATTTCTCTTTTAGAAGAACTTTCTTTTATTTCTCTGGCTCTTTTTTCAATTCCGCTATTTCGCTTTTCAGCTTTTTTTGCTCTTGAGCCCTTAAGCTTCTATCTTTCCTAATCCAATTTCTCTTTTCTGTATTGGTTTACTGCTTTTTTTATATGTTCTTCGCTTATCCCGAGTAATTCTGCGATTTCTTCTTCATACAATCCTTCTTTCCAAAGTCTATAGGCTGTGAATTCAAGGGATTCTCCGATTTCTATGATGTTATAACTGGGATCGTATATTCTCAACACTCTCTGTCTCCAGGGCTGCTCTCTTATTTTATGTACGAATTCAACATCTTCGTTTATCAATATTTTTTGAAGTTCATCAAGATCATCTTCTTCAAAGTAGAGTTCTGAGTTATTGGTTTTTTCTTTTATTTGGAGATTATCAATCAGATCTTTGAAATGATCTTTTTCATGCAAAGAGAAATATCCCTCAAAGGTTACATTTTCTCCCATGTCATTGGCTATCTTCAGTCCCAGTACCTTTGTATAAAATTCCTTTGCAATTTCGATATCATCTACAACAAACAAGGAACAAATATATTTCATGCAAATCCCCCCTCATTTTTTATTTTTAAAAAAAGATATTTTGTTCTATTAAACGCTTTGCTTAATAAAGAAAGATTTATTGTCAATGGCTCTCATAGTTGCTAATATTCCATCGAGATGATCGTATTCATGCTGTATGAGTTCTGATAGGTCTCCTTCATAGTTCTCTTCTCTATATTCGAAGTTCAGATCTCTGTATTTAACTTTGCATCTTTTATATCTCTTCACCTTCACTAAGAGATTTGGAAAACACATGCAGTCATCCATTACTATCATTTTTTCTTCATCTTCGAATTCAAGTACAGGATTTATAAAAACCACAGGTGTTCCGATGTTCATATAAACCAGTCTTTTAAAAACTCCGATTTGTGGAGCGGCTATTGCCCTCCCAACGCCATACTTACTCCTGAATTCCATCATTGTATCGTGAAGATCCCTTACAACTTCGTTTATATAATCCAGATCTTCTCTTTTTATTTCTTCGCTTTTCTGATAAAGCTTTTCATTTCCAAGTAAAAGAATTTTTTTTATCATTTTTATCTCCTCTTTTTTCCAATTATGTCTTTATATCAATTTTTCTGAAAATTATATAGGCTATTATATAAAGCAGTAAACCAGATATTATGATAAGGAGTGAATTTTCCCAATACATCTTTTCATTTACTATTGTATCCGCCAGAGGAATGTAGTTGAATATGCTTATTTTTGAGAGAATTTCCAGGTTGTCAAAACTTCTTCCAAGGGAATCTCCGAAGTACATGAAGAATATTATTCCTATTGAAACGGTTGTATTCAATCTGCTCTTTCTTGTAATGAATGAAATAATTGTAGACAGTCCTCCAAAGAAAACCAGAACGCTCAATGTGTACAATCCGAATGAATACAGGATCGTTGTGCTGTAACCCCTTCCTATAAATACACTGAAGGATATTATTTCCGATACTGTGAATACAAAAACCAACGATATTATGAAAAATAACATCGTAAGTGTTTTTGAAAGAAATACTTGGAACCTTTTGATCGGTTTAACTAAAAGGTATTCTATGGTTTTTAATTCAAATTCCTTAGAAAATATACTCCCGGCTAGTGTAGCTGAGAAAACAGCTGATAATATGTATATGAAGCTCATTCCTTCCGAACCGAATAAACCCTCTGGACTTGCAATCAGTTCAGGCTCGAAATTGAACATCTTAATGAAGAGCTCAGGCATTTTCTCGATTATTTTTATCATGTCATCCATTTCATCCTGCATAAGGTTCGCAACAGGGATATACATTAATATAAATCCAACAAAAACAATAATCCAGATTAGAGAGGATAAGAAGTTCACTTTAACTTCTTTTTTTAGCATATTTAATATCATCAGTCTTCCTCCCTTTTATAAAAACCCATGAAAGTTTCTTCAAGAGAGGGATTTCTTATCTGTATATCGGAAAAATCTGTTTTACTCAAAATGGAGAGAAATTCTTTTAGTTCCTTTCTTGGTATGTTGAAAACTGTTTTATTTCCATTTTCTGCTTTGTTTTTAAATTTTTTTAATTCCTCAGTAATATTCAATTTTGAAATGGTCACTGTTTTAATAGCATACTTTCCAATTTCAGAAATCGTCATCTGTTTAACAGTAACTCCCTCTTTTATTATTCCAACTCTATTGCAAAGCATCTCAACTTCGTTTAGATTGTGAGATGAAAAAAGAATAATTCTTCCATTGTCTCTTTCTTTTTCCAGATGTTTATACAGTCTTTTCTGAAGGAGAGGATCAAGTCCATTTGTAGGTTCGTCTAAAATTAGGCATTCTGGCTTGTGTACCAGAGCCTGAACTATTCCTACCTTTTTCTTATTTCCCTGGGACAGTTCTTTGAATTTTCTTTTTGTATCCAGTTCAAAAAAATCGCACAACTCCCTTTCATAATCTTTATCATAATTGTAGAATCCCCTGTTGTACTTTAAGAATTCATTGACCTTCATATCCGGATAGAGATTTACTTCTCCTGGAAGATAACCGATTCTTTTCTTTATTTTATACAGCTTCTCAGGTATTTTTTCTCCATCTATTGAAATGGTTCCTGAATCCTTTTTTATGAGTCCAAGGATTGTTCTTATTGTAGTGGTTTTTCCAGCTCCATTAGGACCGATAAGTCCGTAAATTTCTCCCCGATCTATCTTAAATGATACATCTATTACTCCTCTGTTTTTTCCATAATATTTTTTCAATCCTTCAACAATCAGCATATTTCATCTCCGTTCAAATTTGATCTATTATATAACAAAGGCTATTGAGTAAAAAAAGAGGTGGACTAAGCCACCTCAATTTATCTTATGAATTTTTTTAGTATATCCAATCTTTAGTTCCAGTTGTTTCCTCTGGAAGATCTTTGAGATAATCTGAAACCTGCTGTGCAAATTCAGCGTAGGATAATCTCTGGTCAGGATTATTGGGGCTCCATCCCTTCCATCCATGTCCCTGATTTGGTCCGAAATCAAATGTTATTGTCGAAACCGGATTTTCAACTGAATCAAGGAAATCCTTTACAAGGTAAACCGCTTCGTTTAAATAGTAATTATCCATATCTCCTACTGCTATATGAATTTCACCATTCAATTTTGGTCCAAGTGTTTCCCAATTTTGCTGTAATTTATAGTTTATATCATAATTTTCTTTCCAGTATTCCGCTACTTCTTTATCAA
>CAZGZM010000212.1:0-4231 GCA_964529955.1 uncultured Thermotogaceae bacterium | reverse complement strand
ACTTTGAGTTCCAGGTACAGAAATTACCGGTAAGTCAAATTCTCCTTTAAGAATATCTTCTATTGGATCAATCTTCTTCATTTTAACTGTCATATTTCCCTTTTCAAATACAACAAAGGAACCATCTCTTAATCCAGGAATAAAATCATATCCGTTTCTTTCAAGTTCTTCATCACTTCCTGAAAAATGATAAGTAAAATCAGGTTTTAAAGTATTTTGAATTAAGATATCTTTATACGATTTTTTATAAACTTTCTTTATTTTTTTAAATATCCATAAAGGATGAGAATATTTAATATTTTCTGGGAATTCAGAAAAATCCCATTTTGTTCCTGCAACTTTTCTCAAAACAGCATTGACTAATTTTTTAAACCTTTCATTGGAAACCATATCCACCATATCATTAACAGCACTTTTATTGGAGTAATTCTCGGAAAAAATAATTTGCATTGTTCCAATTTTTAAGATATTTAAAATTTTTTCTGGTAATTTATTAGGTTTATTTAGAAATTTTGAAAGAATAAAATCTATCAATACTTCCTTTCGCAAAGTTTCCATAATAAGATAAGCTGTTAATTTTTTTTCTGTTAAAGACAAAGCGGAGATTGCTATCTCCACTTTATCATAAGGATAATATTTATTCTTATTGATATATTCAAGCGTATCTAATACAATTTGATAATATTTCAATTTATCTCCTTTGTGATATTAAAATCATTCTGAGCAATTGAACAATAGCCATAGCTGTAGAAGCAACATATGTCATTGCAGCAGCTCCTAGAACTTTTTTCACTCCATCTAATTCTCTTTGAGGCATACCCATTTCAGCAAGAGCTTTTTTTGCCCTATTTGAAGCATTGAATTCAACCGGTAAAGTTATAAGCGAAAATGCAACTACAGCAGAAAAAAGAATTATACCAATATTTACTAAAACTGGAGAAGCAAATAAAAAGCCAACAAAGAAAATAATCCAACTAAAGGAAGAGGAAAAATTTACAACTGGGAATATCTTATTTCTTACCTTTAAAGGAGCATAATTTCTGCTATCCTGCATAGCATGTCCTATTTCATGGGCAACAACTCCGATTCCAGCTACAGACAATTTATCATAAGTAGCTTCTGATAATCTTACAACCTTTTTTATTGGGTCATAATGATCTGTGAGATTGCCTCTAATTTTTTGTATTTTTACATTATATAATCCTTCTTTATCAAGAAGATTCCTTGCAAAATTTGCACCATTTACACCAAATGATGATCGCATTTTTGAATATTCTTTGAATGTCTTTGATACTCTTACTTGTGCAATTATAGTCAGTATTAATACAGGAATCAACAAAATAAAAGTTGGGTCCCACCAAAAATACATACCATCACCTCCAATATCTACATTAATATACTATAAAAACAGCAATAAATAAACTGTTCCTCATTGAGATTTGAAAACTTAATAATTCGTTCAATATTCCCTATCAATTATGCTTTTTAAAATTTCTATTGTATTCGGATTAAATAAATACCTTGAAAGATATTCGCACTGCAGTTTTTTTTCCATATATCTGTCCAGTCTGTCTCCGGTTGAAGAATATAATTTTCTCATTTCCTTTTCACTGTTTATTAAATATTTAGTGACGTTAAGGATTATTTCAGACCTTTCCATGCAAATCATTTCATCAAGTTCTGAGAATAACTCATTTAAAGAAGCTTTCGAATCAAAAGATATTTCTCTCCAATCTATTTTGATTTTTTTTATCTGAAATCCCAAAGAAAAGATTAAGTATTTAATAAATGTATTCGATCTTTCACCTGAAAAAGTTCTTATATGAACAGATGATGTTTTCTTTCCCTTTATTTCAAACGCATATCCATTCTCATAATTATTCAGAAAACTTTTTTCTTCTTCTATTAGTTTTAATATTGAATCTGATGCATCTGGAGATATTTTTATATAATCGGGAATATTAAAATCTTTAATCCCATCATATATTGCTCTAGAAAAATCATATGATGTCTCAACTCCAGGAGAAATCCAAGATGGGATCTTTTTTCCTACTCCTTTTTTTACTTCAACAATTTTCATTTTTTCATCAACTCTTACAAAATTCCAAACCTTTCCTCCGAGAACGAAAGCGGTGTCCTTTGCATCACTAAAGTCTTTCATTGTATGTACAAAGACTGGATGTAGATACCCAATTTCTGCTCCATTGGAAACAACTAGGTACTGAGATTTAGCTGAAAATGTAACAACGTGTTTCATCTTTTCACTTCCAATTTCAAGCAAATCAAATGTTTTTCCAGAAGGGACTGCTTCACCAGATGAATTTATCATTAAAAAACCCGAATCGACAAGAAATTTGATAATCTCCTTAAATGTTTCAGAAGATATTTCTTTAAAGGGATAAGCACTTTTCAAGTTTTCAATATTAGTTTTAGAAAGCTTTCCATAACTGTAACCTATTCCAATAAGCTGATGGGCCAGTAACTGTGGAAAGAAAACGTTTGGATAAATCCCTTCCACCGTGTTTTTTTCCAGCATTTTGATTATACCTATCATTCTATAAAGAGAAGTTTCCTTTAAAAAAATTGTTGCTTTAGCAAAAAGTCTCTTCCTTCCTGATCTTCCTATCCTCTGTAAGAAAGAGGAACAGGAAGGAGGCACATCCAAAAAAACAACTCTGTCCACATCTCCAATATTTATTCCCAATTCCAGAGTTGAAGTTGCAACAACCACTCTAAGTTGAGTATTCTTTTTAAATTCTTCTTCTACTATTTCCCTCAAACTTTTTGATACGGAGCTATGATGTACAGGCGCTTGAATTCCTAAATTACTTAAATTATTGGAAAATTCTTCAGCTTCTGATCTTGAATATCCAAATACTAGGATTTTTATTTTATGATCTTCTTCTAATTGATTCTTTATGTACTCTTCTGGAGTCATCTCGTCTCTATGAAAAACTTCTATTTCTTTCTTTCTTGAAGAAGAATCATTTATGATTTTTATATCTCTTAAACTAGACCCCTGCAACCACTTTTTTAGAATAGACGGATTTCCAACCGTTGCAGACATTGCTATTCTTTGAAGTTCGTATTTTGAAATACTTTCCAACCTTTCATTAAGACAAGATAAATGTGCTCCTCTTGGCCCTTCTATGAAATTATGCACTTCATCAACAACAATATATCTGAGTTCTCCAAATAATGACTGAGCCTTTTTAGAGTCAAGAAGTCCTTCGACTGATTCAGGAGTTGTTATTACTATCTGGCATTCCTTTAAAACTTTTCTTTTTTCTTCTGAAGAAACTTCTCCATGCCATCTCCCAACTTCAAATCCAAAGGGAGTAAAGATTTCATAAACTCTCCAGTAAATATCATTTATTAAAGCTCTCAAGGGAGCAAAATAAATACAAACAAATCCGCTAGATTTTTGTTTTAACATTTGATTTAATACAGGTATCAGAGCAGCTTCAGTTTTTCCTGATGCAGTACTTGCTATTAAAATAACATTTTTGCCTTCTAGAATTATAGGTATAGATTCTCTTTGTATTTTTCGTAATTTATTCCATCCAAGTTTATAACTTAAAAAATCAGATACATCTTTTCTTAAAAAGTTACCAGAGCTCATTTACACTGGTTTCCTTTTTCACTTCATTTAAATTTTTTTCTTCAATATTTAAAATATTATTCATTGACATATTGGGGTTTTCATTTATTAAGTCAAATAGTTCAACTGCATGTTTTGAAATTTCTCTGGTGGATACTCTTACTTCACCTTCAATCCCCTTATAATTTTCAATTAAAAAGTCAAATATTTTCTTGTTTTTTTCAGATGATATATTTGTTGAGTAAGTCTGACTATAATCTGCAGCTAATTTATTTAATAGATTTTTTATATCATTTGAAGTAATTGGATTCAAGTTTATTAGTATAGACTGATCGGTCTGTTTTCCTGAAAGGTTTGTCAATCTATTATAAAGAGCGGTATTAGATTTGATACCCTTGTAATTATTGTTGAACCAGAGGGGTGTTCCCAACCATAAAGAATATATTCCACTCAACTTTCCACTATTTAATGAATCTACCATTTCTCTTAATTGATTATAGGCTTTCTTTCTCAAATCACTTCTTTTATGAATAAAGCTTTCCATTTCATCCATGACAATTAACAATCCTGGAATTGCAATATTTCTCATTAGTACAGTGAACGCCTTTAAAAAATTCCATCCATCATTTG
>CAZGZM010000211.1:0-4232 GCA_964529955.1 uncultured Thermotogaceae bacterium | reverse complement strand
TATTGTAATATTTAAAAGCTAATGGATTTATTGAATTTTTCCCTTCATAACTAATCTGAATGTTCTCAAAAAAACTCATCTTTTACCTCCTTTAATTCTCCTGATATTTAGCAATAATATCAAAGTCTTTTTTTAATGAATTATATAAAGATTTATATTCCTTGAATAAATCATCATATTTATTATAAGTAGTTTCTTGAGGTTTGAACGTACTGATAACCTCTATCCAATCGTTTGTATTCATTCCAGAGTAATCTCCAGCTAACCTAGCTGAACCGTAAGCAGCACCTTCATCAACTTTCAACCTATTAACAGGAAGTTTGAAATTATCTGCGATCATCTGACACCAAACATCACTTCTTGAACCTCCTCCAACAACTTTTATCGATTCGAAGTTATTTCCCAGTTCTTTAATGCATTCTCCTCCCTGTCTTAATGCAAAAACAACACCTTCATAGATTGCTCTAAGCATATCAGACTTTTTATGGAATGAAGATATCCCAAAAAACACACCCCTTGCATTTGGATTTTTATGAGGTGTTCTTTCTCCATTTAAATAAGGTAAAAAAATCAAACCATTTGCTCCAGGAACGCTTTCTTCAACTAAGTCATTTATTTCTTCAAGAGATTTATTCTCCAGGAAGTTATTTAAAAACCAATTAAGAGAATTTGTAGCTGAGAGAATTACAGCCATATGGTAAAAGGTATTGTCCATAACATGAGCAAAAAGGTGAATTTTTCCTGATACATCTTCTTTAGGAAAATTTGTAATAGCGACAACTGTTCCAGAGGTACCCAAACTTACCATAGCATCTCCTGGTTTTTCAATTCCACATCCATAGGCTGCTGCAGCATTATCTGCTCCTCCCGCAACAACACTAACTCCCTTTAAAAACGGAAGTTCCTTGCAGTTAATCTTTCCAACTAATTCTCCAGATGAAATTATTTCTGGTAATTGATTCTCTTCTATCCCCAATTTCTCTAATAAAGTCGAATCATAAATCCCTTCTTTAACCTTGTAAAGAGCTGTTCCAGATGCATCTGATTGCTCTATTGCAATTTCTCCTGTTAATCTGTAAGCTATATAATCTTTTGGAAGCATTAATTTTTTTATTTTATCATACTTTTGATTCTCATTATTTTTTATCCACTGAATTTTAGGGGCAGTAAACCCTGTTAAAAAAGGGTTTCCAAATATTTCTATTACTTCCTTTTCAGTCCCATAGAATTTAGTTAATTCATCACATTCATTATCAGTTCTTTGATCACACCACAGAATAGCATTTCTTAATATTTCGTTTTTTTTATCCAAGGAAACTAAACTATGCATTTGACCACTTATTGAAACTGCTTCAATTTTTACAGGATATTTTGAGTCGATATCCTTCAATATCTTTTTTGATGATTCCCACCATTCAAGAGGATTTTCTTCTGCCCATCCTGGTTTTGGAGTCAAAAGAGTAACCGGAGAAGTTGAAGTATATTTAATTTTCCCCTTTTCATCAACCAAAATCCCCTTTACCGATGTTGTACCAACGTCTATACCAATAACATACTTGCTCACCTTATCACCTCAACAGATAATTAATTGTGATCTTCAATCAATTATACTATACATGTCAATCTGTGTGAAATATAAACAAATCATAAATGCCATAATTATACTAGTTTATAGTCAATTAAAGACTATAATCAGTTGTTTTCTTAATAAAACAATTATTCTTTTTATTTTGAGCAATACAATAAAAAAGCAAACCCTAAGGTTTGCTTTATAATGAAATATTTTATAAATTAATTAGGAAATAATTCATCTCTTATTGTTTTAAATTTATATTCTCCATTACCCTTTAAAAGAAGATGAGAATCGAGATCGCAGTATGAAAAAGCACCTGTTCCTGCTGCTAATTGAACGCTTTGATTAACACCAACTACCGATTCACTCATACACCCTATCATTAAAGATACATTTGCTGTTTTACATAATTCTATTATTGAAAGTGCATCTGAAATTCCCGATTTCATTAATTTTATATTTATAAAATCAACACAATCATTTTTTATTAATCTCAAAGCATCGTATTTAGTTTTTATAGTTTCATCTGCACCAACTGGATAATTTGATCTATATCTGATTAATTTGAGTCCATCAAAGTCTGAGTAGTGAACAGGTTGTTCAAAGACAACAATCGGGACTGATTCTCTGTACATAGCATCAGAAAAATGAATAGCTTCTTTAACAGAAAATCCCATATTTGCATCTACAATAAAACCTTCAAAGTTATAATTATCCTTTACTGCAACTAATCTTTTAATATCTAATTTAAGATCTTCTCCCACTTTCATTTTGACAAATCTAAAACCTTGGTTATTCAGATCTTCGGCTTCCTGAAGAGTTTCCTCCATAGAACCGATACATATGGTTTTATCTGTAATTACAAATTCCTGTCTTCCGCCTAAAATTTTATAAACTGGGAAGTTCAAATAATTTGAAAGAGCATCGAGAACCGCATATTGAACACCTGCTTTGAGACTGGGAGCAGTTTTTCCAATTCTGTCAATTTGATCAAAAATCTTTCCATAATTTGTTATTTCCATATCTTTAATTAATTCTAGTACTTGTTCTCTAGTGTTAAATAAAGCTTTTACCGTTTCGCCGTTAACTCTCAACGATGATGAAGCTTCACCCTTACCTTCTATTCCACTCTGAGTCGTCAAAGTGATTTCAATATTATCCTTGTATGTTGATATACTGTTTGTTATATGAAACGGTTTTTTAAACTCATATCTTTTAATTTCAAATTTTATGTCTTTAATTTTCAAAAAATATCACCTCAAAATTCAAATGGTTTTATAACATCAATTTTTGTTTTTTCAGGAAGAAGATAAGTTACATTCCAACTATTTTTAAGTGTTTCGATTAAAGCCTTATTTACATCATCTATATTTATATCATCTATAAATTGGAGCAAGTGCTCTATCTGAATTAATCTTTCATTTATTACAATATCATCAATTATACGAGAAAGAGTTGGGAAAGTACCTTCGGTTGAAATCAATAATTTTCCCTTAAGTCTTTCCTTTCCGTAATTGAATTGCTCTTTAGTTATGCCTTTTTTGATCAGTTTATCTATTTCAGAGTGCAATTTATCTCTCACTTTAAATAGATTTTTAGGATTGGTAGAAGCTGAGACAAAAAAAGTTCCTGTTTTTTTATAGCTTATAAATTCAGAATCAATATTATAAACCATTCCTAATTTTTCTCTTATATTATGGAAAATAATTGAGCTCATTCCACTACCAAAAATCACATTAAACAATTTAAAAGCTTCGAAATTTCTTTTATCTTCTCTACCAGGAGCCTTAATAGAAAAAAGAATATGGGCCTGCTGCAAATCGTTTTTTTTATCAATTATATAAACAGGTTTTTCAGTAACCGAAGGAGAACCAACGTGTACGTTTTCTTTTCTAGTATTATAGGTAGATATTTTTTCCTTAGTTTTTTTTATAAATTCATCACTTATATTTCCAACCATTCCAAAAACTAATCTGTTAGAAGTGTAATAATTATTAAAAAAAGCCTTCAATGAAGATTGATCAAAATTATTTACACTTTCTTCAGTACCCAGAATGTTATTTCCAAAAGAATTTGTCCATATCTTTTCAACAGTATCATCATAAATCTGGTCAAATGGGTCATCTTTTGAAAAAGCAATTTCTTCTGTTACAACTGATTTCTCAAGCTCAATATCTTCCTTAACCATCATTGGATTAGATATTAAATCATACAGAATATCAAAGGCTCTTTCAGCATAAAAATCAGGTATCTTAGCAAAAAAAACGGTTGATACCCTTCCCGTGTAGGCATTTAGACTTCCGCCTACTCTCTCTATGGGTTCTTTTATATTATATGCATTCTTAGTCAATGTTCCCTTGAAAAGAATATGTTCTAAAAAATGTGATATCCCATTGTTTCTTTCATTTTCTACAGAAGAGCCAACTTTTAAAGAAAAAGCAAGAGAAACCGTTCTGGATTCTTTTTTCTTCTGAGCAAAATAAGTAACATTATTTTCTAATATTTCATAAGATATCTTTTCTTCTCTAAAAATCAAGATCTCCTGGAGCCTCCATTTCTATTATTGTAATCGCGTTTATTATTTCTTCTGTAATTGCTCTTCTGCCAAGATGATATTGATGCATTTGCAAAGACGATTATGGAGGCAGAACATGTTTAT
>CAZGZM010000210.1:0-4296 GCA_964529955.1 uncultured Thermotogaceae bacterium | reverse complement strand
ATATATTTTTATTTTTTTTTTTCATTAAAGGAGTGTAATTATTGATTTATAGATTAATTTTTTCCTTCATTCCAGCGATAGGATTAACTATAATTGGATTTAATTTGGTTTTCTCGATAATAGTCTCAGCAATTCTCATACTTGGAACCCTAATTTCAAGAGATAAAGCTTGGATTCCTCAGCTTCAATCTGTAACTCTTGTCTTACTTTATGCGATTTCAATTTTTGGATATTTAAACCAAGGTTACAATTCATTTGAATTAATTATCTTACTTATTACCTTTGGCTACCTCGCAAGTGGATTTTTTGGTTTTTCCTTAGAAAATACAAAAAAAGCAATATTTTTTTCAATAATTTTCTGGGGATTTGAATCAGCTTCAATTTCTATTCTTGCATATCAAAAAATTGGTATATCTGGAATACTTGTTTCAATAATTCTCTTTACTTTAATAGCATATCGTGATTACAGAAAAATTATTTTAAGAAAAGAAAGTCACAATAATAACGGAGAAAAATAATAAAAAAGAGCTTCCCGAAGGAAGCCCTTTTTTTATAAATTGATTTATTTTACATCGTGTAATCCGAAAAGAACATTTTCTTCAGTATCTTTATCAAAAATATGTACCATTTCTACATCAATTGCGAAATCCATATCCATTCCTGGTTCTGCCCTAGTTTTTGGATCCACTTTGGCTACAACATCATGGCCATAAACATTAGCATGAATGAGTGTTTCACTACCCAGTGGTTCAACAACTTCTATTTCTCCCTTTATTATATCCTTTGTATTTGGAATCTTAGCAAACATCTTGTCATACATATCCTCTGGTCTAATTCCAAAAATAACTTCTTTTCCAACATAGTCTTTACATCTCACTGTATATTTTTCAGGAATTGCTATTTTCATATCTTCCTTATGAACGAAGAGCCTCCCGCCTTCTTCCTTTAAAACTGTTTCAATAAAATTCATTGCTGGAGTACCAATAAATCCCGCAACAAATTTATTTGTAGGATCAAAATAAACCGAATAAGGAGCCCCAATTTGTTGTATGATTCCATCTTTCATAATAACAATTTTATCAGCCATGGTCATAGCTTCAACCTGGTCATGAGTAACATAAATAATTGTTGCGTTAAGATTTCTATGTAATTTTTTTAATTCAGCTCTCATCTGAACCCTGAGTTTAGCATCTAAATTAGATAATGGTTCATCAAACAAGAAGACCTTTGGATTTCTAACAATTGCTCTTCCAACAGCAACTCTCTGTCTCTGCCCACCAGAAAGTTGTTTTGGTTTTCTATCAAGTAAAGATTCTATACTTAGAATTTTTGCTGCATCATTAACTCTTTTTTCTATCTCGGGCTTTGGAGTTTTTCTTAATTTTAATCCAAATGCCATATTTTCATAAACAGACATATGAGGATAAAGCGCATAATTCTGGAAAACCATTGCAATGTCTCTATCTTTTGGTTCAACATCATTAACTACTTTATCTTCAATAGTTATTGTTCCAGTAGTTATTTCTTCTAAGCCAGCAACCATTCTAAGGGTAGTTGTTTTACCACAACCAGAAGGTCCCAATAATACCACAAATTCCTTATCTTCAACTGTAACATCAGCATTCTTTACAGCAACAAAACCGTTAGGATATGTTTTTCCAACATCCTTTAATAATACATTTGCCATTCCTACACCTCCATAGTTTTATTATTAAAATCAATTTCTTTTTGGGGTTCATTTTTACCTGTATCCATTTTATAAATATCTTCAATTTCTTCTAAAAATTTATTTATTTGAAGAAACTTTTCATAAGAGATGATTGCTGATGAAGGTTTTCCATTTTTTGTTATTATTATATCTCCAACGGAGCTTTCTTCTATAACCCTTGAAAAAAACTTCTTTGCCTCAGCTAAACTGTAAAATCTTAGATCATGCAATTCTGACATTTTTCACCTCTACGCAGATTATACTATATGACCATAATTATAGTCAAGCGCTATAATTGTTTTTTTAAAAGAGACTTAAATATAGAATCCAGTGCTTTTGCATTTTTTAGGGAATCTTCCCTGCTAATCAATTCAGCCTTTTCATTTAAAACCGCCTTCGAAAATTCCTGTACTTCAAAAAGATAATTATCCAAAACATTAAAATAAATTCTTTTTCGGAAATATTCTCCAGCTGTTTTTTTAACTTCAAAAAATATTTGGCCTGAATTATTGAATGGATGCTCAGTGTAAATTACTCCTTCTGTTCCGCAGATCTCTAAAAATACACTGCTTTCTCTATCAAATGAAACCTGAGAAGTGGATAAAATATCATTTGGAAATTCTAATAAAATTGTTGCTGAGAGGTCAACGCCGCTTTTTTCATCGATTTCAATAATTCCAGATGTTTTCACTGGTTCGTTGCTTAATAAATATCTTGAAACATGGGTTGTATAGCAACCTAAATCATAAATTGCTCCTCCACCCAGCTCTCGAGTAAATCTAATGTCATCGGGTCTTTTCTTTTTTAGATTGAAGGAAAAGGATGAATTGATGGATTTTATTTCTCCTATTTCTCCACTATCGATTAGTCCTTTGATGTTTTTTATAATTGGATTGTATTTATACGCAAAGGCTTCCATCAAAATTTTTTCATTTTTTATTGCGACTTCAAACATCTCTCTATCTTCTTCGTAATTCAATCCAAGCGGTTTTTCACAGAGAACATTTTTACCCTTATTTAATGCTTTTATTGTCCACTCTTTATGAAGCCCATTTGGAAGTGGATTGTATATAACTTCCACTTCTGGATCATTTAATATTTCTTCGTAAGAATAATATTTCCTTTTAAAATTGAATAATTCATAAAATAAATCAGTCTTTTCTTTTTTTCTACCTGCAATTGCATACAATTCAGAATTTTCAGCTCTTGCAATAGAAGGTATTAATGCCTTTTTTGCTATATTTGCAGTTCCCAAAATTCCCCATTTCACTTTTTTCATGAAATCACCTCCATTTACTTGATTTTATCATTTTAGGATTTTGTTCCAAACAAATTCTTTTAATTTAAGTTTATAAACTGTATAATTTACATATATTAATTTACTATAAGGAGAGAAAAAATGAAGAAAATTATTTTTGTTTTAGTTCTGATCTTAACGGTATCTATTTCTTTTTCAGCAATAATTGCTATGACTGCTGATGGGAAAAAAGTTATCCTTTATGAAAATTTCACATGGCAATGGTATAACGGACCGACTCCAACTCCAACACCTACCCCTTCTACTGAATTAACTTATAATATTGTGGGTACCTGGAATTTCAAAATACAGAATTTTTTCACAGAAGACTTTTCTGGATATATTTATCACGACAAAAATGGAGATTTGATGATAAATTGGAAAGGTGCAAATGGATTGGTTGACGAAAAAGTAAAAATTACAGTCACCGCAAAAAATGAATTTCAGTTTGAAACTAAGACCTTTCATTATGACGATGTGATTTTTCATGGCGTTTTAAAAAGTGATAATGAAATTGACGGTGTTACGATGGTTCAAGGAACTTTCTCTGAACAAGGAAAATTTTCTGCAAAGAAATCATCTGAGAATTAGAAAAGAGCTGAATATCAGCTCTTTTCTATCCAGCAGTTAAAACTTTTATTATTGCGATTAAAACACCTGCAATACCTTCTCCTCCCAATAAGCCTGAGGAAATAATTATTCCCTTTTCGGAAGATTTCGGTTTTATCTTATCAAATATAAATCTTAATATACCACCCAAGAAAACAACACTAGAAATGGTCATCGGTAAATAAAACCCCAAACCAAGTGTCATTCCAGGGATATTAAAGATATATAATACAAATCCTGCTATCAAACCTATTGTAAATCCCAAAGTATCAGGTAATCCATTTACCATAGTAGATACCGCATAAGCTTGAGGAGCAAGTAAATCTGTTCCCGGTCCAACTCCACCATATGCCTCTACCATAAAAAATAGAACAAATACAGAAACCACAGCTCCCACAATACCACCAATAATCTCTGCTATAAGTTGTTTTTTTGGATCGGTTCCAATAAGATGCCCCGTTTTGAAATCATTCATTACATCTCCAGTTAACCCACAGGCAATAGCAACAATAGCCGCAATTAAGAATCCTTCAATACTTCCAATGTTTCCAGTTCCTGAAACTAATTTTATAAAAAGAAGAATTATTATTCCAAAAATTTCCATTGGATTTATTCCTGATTGTCCTGTTAAAGATGCTGACATTGTAGTAGTTATCCAAACACCAAAAATAATTAATACAGA
>CAZGZM010000209.1:0-4298 GCA_964529955.1 uncultured Thermotogaceae bacterium | reverse complement strand
AAAAGAATATAGGGGTTATATTTATTTCATCTGAATTACCTGAATTGACAGGAATATGTGATAGGATATACATTTTTAAAGAGGGTACTATCAACGGAGAACTGGAAAGAAAGGAATTTAATGATGAAAAAATCCTTTCTTTGGCACTTTAATATATAGAAGTGTTTTTAGAAAAAATGGAGGAGGATATTTAAATGGTTTCAAACAATAAATTTACTACAACAATAAGGAGATTTGGGGTATTATTTGCCCTGCTGATTGTATTTGGGGTTTTTTCATTCATGGAACCTTCCTTTTACAGCCTTAGAAACGTTCTTGCTATAATCAGGCAAGCCAGTATAACAGGAATCCTTGCAATAGGTTTAACCACTGTTGTAATTGCAGGTGAATTTGATATGTCATTTGCAGCTCTTGCAAGTTTTTCAGGAGTACTAAGTGTTATCCTTATGGGAAAAGTAATGATGGGAGCAATTCCAGCATGGTTAATCGGTATCGCAGTAGCTCTAGGAATTGGAGTTATTAACGGAACAATAATCGTATTTCTTGGTGTCCCTTCGATGATCGAAACTATAGGTATGATGACACTGCTTGCCGGATTTACTAAGTGGCTTACCGGAGGTTCAACATATTACTCAGGAAATTTCCCTGATCTATTCCCCTTACTAGGAAGATCATCTTTATTTGGCATACCTAGTGCGGTTATTATTTTTGGAATTATAATTGTTATATTTATCATCTTGCTTGAACATACCAAAATCGGAAGATTCTTTCATGCTGTTGGAGGAAATCCACTTGCTTCGGAACATGTTGGAATAAAAGTAAAAAAGATAAAATTCATTTCACTGCTCATTTCTGCTGCTCTTGCAGGTTTGGCAGGTATAATGATAGGATCTCTGCTTGGGTCAGGTACACCTGGAATGGGTGAAGGGTATTTGATACCGAGTATAAGTGCGATGTTTATTGGAGCGGTTTTCCTGAAAGACGGAGTCCCGAATATATGGGGAACTGTAATTGGCGCTTTACTCCTTTCCGTTCTCGCAAATGGTTTTGTTATGATAAACCTTCCTTTCTATTTGAAAGAAATAGTAATGGGTGCAGTTCTTATAGGAGCTGTAAGTATGGTAGCAGCATTTAAAAAGGGAGAAATACCCGGAGTAAAACTGATGTAAATAAAAAGGGGCTGAATACAGCCCCTTTTTTTATGCTTCCCTTATATTTTCTCTTGATTGAATCATTTCCAAAACATTTCTTATCTTTCTTATATCCTGTAAAATATAAACATCTGGGGGATTTATACCGTTAAATGAAGTTGCATACTCCACAGTATATGCTCCGGCATTTTTAAAGAAAAGAAGATCACCTAAAGTTGTAGAAAATGGTAGGTCAACTTCATCATAAATAATATCTATACTATCGCAAGTTGGTCCTGCAAGAGTGAAATTAACTAATTGTTCCCGTTTTTTACCAGGAACAACAATCTCATATCTGAAATCTTCTATTGTTTCAAACAATCCGTGAAATATTCCTGAATCTATAAATAACCATTCCTGCTTCTGCTTATTTGATCTTAATATTACTTCAGAGACCAAGGTTCCAATATTTCCTACCATGGATCTGCCAGGTTCAATGAATAACTTTAAATTTGGAAAATCTCCAAAATTATCTTCTATGGTTGTTTTTATTACTTCTCCAACTTCTTCTACTGTTGGAATTGGTTTTGTATGCTGAATTGGCATACCACCGCCTAAATTAATAAGTTCAAGTTCTATTCCATGATTTTCCTTTAAAGTTATAAATATATCTGCAACTTCTAATAAAGCCTGTTTCCAGCTGAATTTATTCAAAGTTTGGGAACCAACATGAAAGTTCATTCCATAGGGTACAAGACCAAGTTCTTTTGCCATAATCATCAATTCCTGAATGTGATCAATATCTGTTCCGAATTTTCTTGAAAGTGGCCAGTCCGAATCCATAGAATTCATAAGTATTCTTCCATACACCTTTGCTCCGGGAGCATTTCTCGCTACTTTTTCAAGTTCCATTTCACTATCAATAGCGAAATATTCAATACCGATTTCATGTGCATAAGCAATATGTGATTCTTTTTTGATGGTATTTCCAAAACTCATTTTTTTAGGAGAAATGTTAAGGGAAAGAAGCTTCTCTATCTCTCCTCTAGATGCAACATCAAATGAACTTCCCAAATCTCTGAGGGTTTCAATTATTCTTACATTAGAATTAGCCTTTACAGCATAAAAGACTTGAAGATCTTTATGAATTTTCCTTATCCTATTGTAATTTTCCTTAAGTATATCCAAATCCATTATTAAAAATGGTGTTTGCCTGCCCTTTGAGAAGTTTAGAATTTCTTTAGTAATTTCCATAGATGCTATCACCCTCCTTCAAAAAATAAAAAATCGAATGATTTTAGCATCGGAATAATTACCAAATAATGCATGAATTATGAATTTATGAAGTAAAAAATATTACATTTTATCGCAAAAAAATAATCCTCTAAAGTCCTATGATTAAAGAAGTACAGCCATAATCCTTTTCTTATTTAAGTTTTATCCAGTGAACTCTTTCAAAGGGAACAAAACCGAGCTTTTTTACAAGTCTTAAAGAGGGCTCGTTAACTTCCTCTATCTGAAGAAAGGGAACTTTTCTTTCCTTTCTTAATTTATTAATTATTGCATACATGAGATTCTTAGCATAACCCTTTTTTCTATGATTCTCCATTACATGCAGTACACCAATTGCCCCATCATCATGCGTCATAACCCAACCAACCATTTCATCTTCTAAGAAAAATCCAAAGCCACCATTTTTCTCAATTCTGTCTTCCAAATATTCTATATTAGTTAATTTTCGATAATCATAATTCTTATAAATGTATTCAGCCATTTCTATTGAAAGTTCTCTAATATTTACATCGGATTTATGAATCTTCTTTTTTTCTGGAAGATAAAACTTCATACACGAAAGCATCCATTCAGCTTCTTTCCCCTCTGTAATTATTGGGAATTGCCAATCGTTGATAACCGCAAAGTTCTTTTCATCCTCAAACTTTTTCAAGAGTTTTCTAAATTCCTCTTCGTTTTCTGAATAAAAATAAACCCATTTTTTGTCACTTTCTCCAAGAATTCCCAGAGAGTTTCCCACTCTTTCATATCTCAATAAGGGATAATCAAAAATAAAATTAATCATATTACAATTTTCTAATGGATGCTCACAAAGATAGGATAATAAAGATTCTTTATCCATAATTTCCTCCAGACTAACTGTTAATCTATATTTATTTCTGTATAAAATATTCTAGCATTATCCAGTAAATAAATTTAAGTATTAAACAGTCTTTTCCATATTTCTAGCAATTATATCCCATCTGTATCCAATATATTCAAGAGCTTTTTTGAAAGCAGAATTTACCGGGTATTTCTCTTCAGTTAGATAAGGATTCAAACCAGCCACAATCAGTGAAAAATCTGAATAAACCGGTATATCTTTACCATCCATGATGTATTTATTAACAGTATTTTCTATTGCAGGGTTAATATTTTTGACCAGTTTGCATGAACTGAAACTGGGTTTTCCATTTTTATCTCTTTTACTTGAAAAGCCAAACATTCTGCAAAGAAGCGGTCTATATGAATAAAACCTGCACCCTCCCTCAGGTTTGACTGAAATATCTCTCTCTAATAAAATGCAAGGATGATTTTCATCAGATGAATTGACTTTTTCTAACCATCTTTCTGCTTCTCCAAATTGCCACAATCTTATTGAAAGAGGGAGCATTTCAAATATCGATACTTCAATATTTGTTGAAGGTGTAGTACAACATTTTCTGCAGGTAGGTAAACAATTCAAACCTGTTTCATCAATAAGCTTATTAATTTTAGAATCCAAAAGGTCATATACCTCAAAAAGCACATCAAGGGAAGCAAAAGATTTATCTATATTTGAATATCTATTTATATTTCTTCCTCCAAACTAAAAAAAATTCTACGTCTTTTAAAACAAACCTTATGTATTATAATCCCTGTATGCTAATTATGTCTATCTAAATATAATTATTTTCTGTTATATGTATATTTCTTTCATTTGCTTTAATTAACTTATAATAACTTGAAATTACAGTATATTACTACTTACTAAAGTAAATCAACATTCTATTTTTCAATATTCTTTAAGTCTTTTCAACAATATAGACTTTATCCCAAAGCATTTGCTTTGTTATTTAAATCAAACTTAGAGGCAATAATTTATGAACCCATAAGAATTTTGTTTTTTAAGGATTA
>CAZGZM010000208.1:1920-4333 GCA_964529955.1 uncultured Thermotogaceae bacterium | reverse complement strand
CTCATCACTTAGATCACTTCTGGGGAATAACATATATGTTTGATGTTACACAACCTCTTGGTGAAAGAGTAGTTGACGCAAGATATCAAGGAGAACCAATTACTGAAGATATGGAATTCATTATAATGACAGATAACTACCGAGCAGGTGGTGGCGGTGGATTACCTAACGCAGTTCCTGAAAACATTGTTTTAATGTGGGACGTAGATTTCAGAAATGTTGTAATTGATTATCTTAATGCAGTTGATGGAGTTATTCCTGAGTTAGCATTCAACTGGTCAATCAAACCTGTAGAAACACAGGGAACGATAATCCTCAAAACTGGTGGAGAATGGGGAACACCTGTATTAGAATATATGGATGAAGCTGCTGCATTAAATATAGAACCTGTTGCACAGTTTGAATATTTTGGAACAGACGATGTTTGGGGATTATTCACAATAGATTTAAGCCAAATGAAAACACCTTATTAATTTGAGTAAAGCTAGAATAAATAATATTATTTTATACAATTAATAAAAACAAAAACACTCGCTTTTAACAGGCGAGTGTTATCTTTTATTTTTTTAGAAGGAGGTAAATCAAAAAAATGAATAAAAATATTTTCAAAATACAGATAATTATCATTATATTTTTAACAGTTTTATCATTTTCTTTGATGGGACAGGATTATCAGGTAAATGAGCCAAGACAAATTATTTTAACCTGGCAGAATAATCCTCAAACAACAATGACTGTCACATGGAGAACCAATCAGGAAGGCGAAAATAATGTTGTTTATTATTCTTCTGAAGAAAATCTGAAACTTGAAGAATATAAGCAAAATGAAGCAGAATCATACACCTTTGAACAGACAAGTGCATGGATTCACTCATCAGAATTAACAGATCTTCAACCGGGTACAACGTATTGGGTTGTTTTAGATTCTGATGGTTTTAAGAGTGAAAAATTTTGTTTTAAAACAGCTCCTGCAGATTCTGAAGATATAGTTTTTATAGTTGGTTCAGATGCACAGCATTTACAAACTCAGATGCCTGTTATAAGAGAAGTGCTCTCAAAAGCAGCAAAGGAGAATCCCGACTTTTTTATGTATTCTGGAGACATAGTTAATGCAGAGCTCAGTGAGTATGAGTGGGATTTATTTTTTGATTTATGGGATGAACTGATGATAACTGACGATGGAAGAAGAATCCCAATAATTCCAACTCCAGGAAATCACGAAGTAGTTGGTGGATATGGTGGTAAACAGGAAAAAGCTGTTTTTTACTTCAACCGCTTTAAAATTCCAGATCCAAAGGATTACTATTCAATTCAATATGGTCCTGATTTAACTATTTTATCTTTAAATACTGATCATACTTCTGAAGTGGATGGAGAACAGTTAATATGGCTTGAAAAGACACTCAAAGAAAATCAAGATACTACCTGGATTATTCCACAATATCATGACGGTGGATGGTGGGGTTCAGGTAAAATCAACGCAAAAATCAGAAGTTATTGGCTTCCATTATTTGAAGAATACGGGGTAGATTTAGTACACAGTGGTCACATACATTTTTATATGAGATCTTACCCATTATATGGTTTTAAAAATATTACAGATAAAATAAATAATATGATTGATTTAGGTTTAGAAAGAGCAAAAGCTGATTTCGACCCTGATAAGAATTATGCTCCTCCTCTTCAAAAAAATCTTCTAAATTTGTCAAGGGGAAAATGGGAAGAAACAGGATTTAATTCATTAGAAGAAGGATTACAGGAACTTATATATATGCTGTCATTATTTGTGATTCAAAATGGAGATCCAACTAATCAGTTAGTATTCAATCAAATATGTACTACTCAGATATTTAAAGATTATTGGAATACTATTTTGGTTGAAGATAATTCTGAAGAAATGATAGACGAAGAAAATGGAATTATTTATTTTGGAGTTGGAGGATTAGGAGCATCTATGGATCCAAGCGAAAAAGAGGAAAACCCATGGTGGTTAGCAGAAAGTGGTCCTATTCATCATTACTACAAAGTATTCATTGATTCATCGAGCAATCAACTTAGTTTGACTCCATATTTTTACTATCCTGAAGAAAATATATGGGAAGAAGGAAGAACGGACATTATCAGCAGATAAATGATTTTTTAGATGCATAATAAACTGATAGCAACTTGATAATTTCAAACAAAATGGACATTACGGAGATCAAAATTCGATTGAAGTAATGTCCATTTTTTTAAAAACTTTTATTTATGCTAAGTTATTTTAAATACGCCTCAATTCGTTTGATTTGTGCGAGCAGACGGCTGAACATCTCCCGGTAGGCGTTATCCACTGCAGCAGGCAGTCCTCCCTCGGCATAGATACGTGCCACCTTCCGGTCGAAAGGACTCTCCAACAAGAGAGGGATCGTCTCCT
>CAZGZM010000208.1:0-1910 GCA_964529955.1 uncultured Thermotogaceae bacterium | reverse complement strand
AATTCGTTTACCTACATTTTCCTTTAGATTCCCATAAAAAAATGAATAATCATACATGTGATAGACTTCATCGGACCATCGTCCCAAATCATCAAGATTTATTTCCTCAGATTGTACAGGCTTTATGTCTGTTGCAATCAATGCACCTGTGTTGATATCTATATAGGCTCCCGTAAAATGAGGGATTTTTTCGATTACTTCTCCTGTTTCATCATTAAAGAAAATCGCTTCTATATTCTTTTCAGGGCCTGCGTAAGTAGCATCAGTTTTCCAGTTCAACGGGTTGATAGCTACCGCATCTGTTAAAAGTACAGGAGAATCACCAGCATTAGGTCCTTGAGTGTTATATGTGATGATAACACCAGTATCGGTTTCGCCTTGAGCAAGTTTCATCCATGGATAGTTTGCTAAATCTTTTTTTGTAACCGAATAACCAATTGGGTACGCTGCTATCAGCTGCCTTTGCAATTCAGGACTATCAAATCGATTTCGTAACAACTCGATTACGACCATTGAGCCTTGACTGTGACCACCTATTATAAACGGTCTTCCTTGATTTAAATTTTCAATGTAATAATCAAAAGCACGCTGAACATCTTCATAACCAACTCTAAAAATCGGATCTGCAAATGCATCCTTTCCTCCGTTGTTTGCCTCCATGCTTTGAGTGGCAGCAGATTGTTGGCGATAAAAAGGAGCAAACAAATTAGCGTATGGGGAATATACACCGGCCTGAGCCGTTAATAACCCATTCGCAAATGCACGCATTTCAGAATTGGAAATATCCATATTTACTGGATCCATATCGGTGTACATAGTGGGATATACATAAAAAACATCAACTGGTTTGTCAATTGCATCAGGTTTTGAAACCCAAGAGTAATCGTCTGTATAATCAGGCTCAGCTGGAAGCCATGATTTTCCCTCCATATTGCTGTTCCCTAGAACATTGGACCCAATCGACAGAAATAATGCAGTACCCAAAACTAAAATTATTATTTTCTTCAAATCTAACACCACCCTTTCGATGACAAAGATACTTTGAATATGTATCATTATATTATATCAAAGAATTGATTAGTAAAAGCATTATAAATATATTTACAGGAATTATATAATGACAAAATTAATTAGATAAGTAATTCCATTTATAGAGCCAAATGCTCTTATGCTTTTAAAAATGGTATTTGAGATACAAATAAGCATTAATCAATACCTCATAAAAACTTAATCTCTTATAGAAGAACTCACCTTTTAAGTTCTGATTTTTATCTATAAGGTTTAACTCATATTAATTGAACATTTTTACTTTTTTTCAACACACCAACCAAAAAGGATTTGAGAGCAACTGATGTTTTCCTGTGGTGCTTTCTCTATGTCAGTTATCTAGTACCCATTCTCAATTCAATGTTATCTGTTCACTTTCTTTTTTAATCTTAAACTGAGAAAATTAATTCGGTTCGGTATTTAAAGCCCTATAAATAACAACCAACAAATAACAACTAATAACTAACAATTTATGTCTTCTTTTATTAATTCTTAAGATTATTTTTCCAAAAGAAGCTTGATATATGCTATCATTTTTAATATATATTTTTATTATTTAGTATTTTTTTCACATTTAATATTGCAAATAATTGCATTGAGTATGAAGGAGAGAAATGGAAAAATATTATATTAACGAAATTCTAGATCTGTCCAATACACTAAATTTAATTTTAAATCTTGATGGTACTATTTGTTATGCAAATAAAAGAATTTGTGATTTTTTAAAATGTTCAAAGGAAGAACTACTTGGAAATAAATGGATAGATAAATTTATTCCAGATAATTCAAAAGCCGCATATATGGAAACTATAAAACAACTAAAAAATAAAAATTTAGATAAACTTGAAAACATTGAAGGATTT
>CAZGZM010000207.1:0-4354 GCA_964529955.1 uncultured Thermotogaceae bacterium | reverse complement strand
AAAAGCAAATGAATTAGTTCCCAAAACTAAAGATAAAAAATCAAAGGAATATATGTTAGCAGATCTTGAAACAATTTAAGAAAAAAATATATTCATAAAAAAATTAAGAAAATCATGAAATAGAGAAGAACATATATTTGATGGCCATGTTCATGAATGTTTATTGGAGGATGAAAATCCTTCTTTAAAATACAGAACTCTTACTGAACTTCTTGACAAAAAAAATGACAAAGTAAAGAAAATATGTTAACGATTGGACTAAACCAAAAGTAAACTTTGAATCCCACAAAAGAAAAATCCCATGAAAAAAGATAACACTTTCTACTTTAAAAGTAATTAAATACTAAGAAGCTTCATAATTACCTTTACTTCAATAAAACAAAATATTTTTAATCAAAAACTTGGTGGACTCACTACCCAAATTGCTTCAACAATTTCATTTCCCACAACCTTCCATCTATGTGGTATAAGACTGCTGTGAGTAATGCTATCACCCTTTTCCATCAATACTTTTGATTCACCTATTGTCAATTCGATTTTACCTTTAAGGATTATTCCAGCTTCAATTCCATCATGAACAAAAAAATCATCAGCTTCATATCCTGGCTCAAATCTGGAAACAAAAAGAGAAAAATTATTATTTTTTACAGAAAGAACCTCGTAAATACAACCTGGAGCAACAATAACCTTTATTCTATCTTCTTCCTTAATTAAACTTTTATTTTTATCAAACTCTTTCTCCATCTCCACAAGAGAAATTATTGTTTCACCAAGAGCATTTAAAATCCTTTTTAATGTGTTTAAAGAAGGTGAAACTTTTTCATGCTCAATTTGACTTATAAGACTGCTACTAACATCTGATTTCTCAGCAAGATCTTTGACTGTAATATTTTTGCTTTCCCTCAGCAGCTTTATTCTATCTCCTATATGATCAAAATCATTCATCAATTAACTCCTTTGTTGAAAAAGATAATTCAGATAAATCACCGTATAAATGCACCAGCCTATTATACTGATTTTCATCAAAAAATAAACACTTACCAGAACTAAATTGTTTTGCAACCTCAAGACAAAACCTCGAAGATAATTCAATATCTATTTCATGCGATGCTCCTGTTGCACACCCAGCTACTGGAGCCTCAGTTGTAATTGCCAGACCAACAACTGGCACTTCCATTTGAGTACAGGGCTGCATAATACTATTAATATGGTAAATTTTATTCCCATAAGGAGTTATATCCTGCATTGAAATGGGAAGTACCCTCGGTGAAATACCTGTAACTCTTTCGTATATATCCAACAAATCATCTGAAACTGACATGATATAACCTTTTTTAACTGTAGAAGTTATTGAAATACCTTTATGGTTTATAATTCTATTCCCCTTGGTAGTATCTACAGAAATTAAAGCATCAATATTTCCATTTCTCTTCATTGCAGCTATTGCTTCTCTTGTTCCAACTGGAGAACCCATGAATGGAACAGGATCATGTGGTTGCGTAGGAGCGTTAGGACAGATATGAGTTGAAATAAAAAGATCTCCCTTTAGAACATCTCCCCTTTTGTTCATCTGTGCTACTTTCAAAGCCAAAGCCAGTACTGAAGTGGCTCCATCTCCATCACTAACGTAACCAATAGCTTCAGGTCTCGCTCCAATACCTCCTAATTGACCAAATACCCCAAGAACAGGAGCTTCAGGATCTTCTCCCTTTATTATTATCCTTATAACATCTGTTGTTCCTTTTTTTTCTCCAATTGTTTCAATTTCTGTTTTAACATTTTCATAATCTTTAAATAATTCCACAATCTTTATTCCATTTACTTTAGGATCGTCAAGAACTTCAAGTATTTCCATAACCTGTTTAAGCATTTTCACTACCTCCAAACAAATGACATCTAATCTTTCTATTTTTATACTTTATTAAATCTGGTTTTGTTTTGCATTTATCAAAAACTTTTTTACATCGCGTGATAAAGGGGCACCCTTCAGGAGGATTAATTGGACTTGGAATTTCTCCCTTTATTACTTCCATTCCTGATCTCGCTGAAGGATCAGGAATTGGGACAGAACCTAGCAATCCTTCAGTATAAGGATGAAGGGGGTTGTCAATTATATCTGATACTGAGCCCATTTCCATTATATGCCCGAGATACAGAACAGCGACTGTATCTGAAAACTGGCTCACAATTTTCAAATCATGAGTTATAAATAGATATGTCAGAGAAAATTCATGCTGTAAATCAGCAAGAAGATTAAGCATTTGAGCCTGAACAGAAACATCAAGAGCTGATGTTGGTTCATCCAGAACAACAAGTTCAGGATCGAGTATTAATGATCTTGCTACTGAAACTCTTTGCTTCTGACCACCACTTAGTTCATGTGGATATTTTTTAAGAATATCCTTTTCTAACCCAACAGCTTCAATCATTTTTTCAACCTTTATTTTTCTGCTTTTTTTATTCCCTAATCTATGAATTCTTAATCCCTCTTCAATAATATTTGTTACTGTTTTTCTTGGATTTAGTGATGAATCGGGATCTTGAAAAACCATTTGTATTTTTTTATAATTTTCTTTCGTTCTTTCAATTTTCTTATCATTAAATAAAATTTCTCCAGAAGTTGGGTTAAAAGCTCCGCAAATCAACTTAGCAATAGTTGATTTTCCTGATCCACTTTCTCCAACCAAACTGAACACTTCTCCCCTTTTAACTTCAAAACTAACATCCTGAACAGCTTTTAAAAAAATTAAAGCTTTCCCAAGTACATTATCTTCTACTGGAAATCTTTTAAGCAAATTATTTATTTCAAGTATATTAGACATACTTTTCACCTTCGTATAACCAGCACCAGACATCTGTATTATCAATTCTATTTTTCACAGGAGCTTCTCTTTTACATACTTCCTTAGCAAATTTACACCTCGGGTGAAATCTGCAACCCTCAGGAGGAGTTATAAGACTGGGGACGTTTCCCTTAATTGAAGGTAATTTTTCCTTTCTGTGCATTGAATCTAGTGCTGGTATTGATTTCAATAATTCTTTAGTATAGGGATGTTTTGGTTTTTCGTAAAGATCTTCAACCGATGCTATTTCCATTTGCTTTCCTGCATACATTACCATTACTCTATCCGCAATTTGTGCTATAACTCCAAGATCATGGGTTATAAATATTAATGATGTATCGAAATTTTCCTTTAACTTTAAAAAGAGATGAAGTATTTGAGATTGAATAGTAACATCTAATGCAGTTGTAGGTTCATCAGCAATTAAAATCTTTGGATTGCATAACATTGCCATAGCAATCATTATTCTTTGTCTCATACCGCCACTATATTCAAAGGGATATCTATTCATTAACTTTTCTGGTGAAGGAATCCCCAGATTATCCATTATTTCAACCGCTTCAATCTTAGCTTCGAATTTAGATTTTTTCGTATGCGCAGTCAGTACTTCTGTAAGCTGCAACCCTATTTTTAAAGACGGATTTAAAGAGTTTAAAGGATTTTGAAATACCATAGAAATTTCTTTTCCTCTTATTTGATTAATCTCTTTTCTCAAATCTCTGCCCATGTATGATATTTCACCACTTTTTATTCTTCCATTGGAAGTGGGTATAAGTCCCATAACAGCAAGAGCAGAAACACTCTTTCCTGATCCTGATTCTCCTACAATTCCAAGAACTTCTCCCTGATTTAAACTGAAATTAACACTATCAGGTGCAGTAAGTAACCCCTCAGGAGTTTTAAATTCTACTGCAAGATCTTTTACCTTTAGAATTTCTTTCAAAAATCTTTCCTCCTATCTTTAAAATAACCCTTAACTTCTGAAAGAAGCTCTTCATTTTCAAACAATTCTGTACAGCTTAATGCTAGTGCTTTTGCTGCTCTTAACATTGCATTGTATCCATATTCTGAATTAGCACATTTCGCAAAATCTCTAGTATGAGTTGGAATAGGTTTTCCTTCAGTAATATCTATATAACCCTGAATAGCTGGAATTATTTGAGTCACTGAACCCACATCTGTTGAACCTGCTCCCTGTTCATATGATCTCATTGTAGTTTTTTCACGAACAGCATCGAATTCTTTATCCAATAACTTTGCTAGAGGAACGTTCACATACACCTCCTCCATTGCACTTGTTTGGGATATTCTAAATTTGCATCCAGTTGAGAGAGCAGCAGCTTCGGTAATATTATTAAGTATTTTTTCCATTTTATCCACATATGACATTTCAAGTGCTCTCAAACCAATTAAAGCTGAAGTATACTCGGGAATAGTGTTATACGATTGACCACCTTCGCTAATAATTCCATGAACTCTGACTCTTTCAGGCAACTGTTGTCTCCATAAAC
>CAZGZM010000206.1:0-4369 GCA_964529955.1 uncultured Thermotogaceae bacterium | reverse complement strand
ATTAGTTATGAAGGGAAAAATTCAATAAATCCATTAGCTTTTAAATATTACAATAAGGATGAAATTGTTTATGGTAAGAAAATGGAAGATCATTTGAGATTTGCTGTAGCTTTTTGGCACACAATGAATGGAACTGGTCAGGATATGTTTGGTGAAGGATCATTTTGCAGGCCATGGGATTCTATTTCAGATCCAATTGAAAAAGCCAAGGCAAAAATTGATGGAGTTTTTGAATTTTGTGAAAAATTAGGTGTAAAATTCTTCTGTTTTCATGATAGAGATATTGCTCCAGAGGGTGATACACTTAGAGATACTAACAAGAATCTTGATATTATTGTTGGCTACATTAAAGAAAAGTACAAAAGAAGTAAGGTAAGATTACTCTGGGGTACAGCCAGCCTTTTTACAAATAAAAGATTTTTGCATGGTGCTTCAACAACAAGCAATGCAGATGTATTTGCATATGCTGCAGCTCAAGTAAAGAAAGCTTTGGAGATAACTAAGGAATTAGAAGGTAAAAATTATGTTTTTTGGGGTGGAAGAGAAGGATACGAAACACTTCTTAACACTAATTATAAATTAGAACAGGAAAATTTAGCAAGATTTTTCCACATGGCTGTTGATTATGCTGAAAAAATTGGATTCAAAGGTCAATTTTTAATAGAACCTAAACCAATGGAACCAACGAAGCATCAATATGATTATGATGCTGCCAATGCTTATGCATTTTTACTTAAAAATGATCTTCAGGATAAGTTTAAAATGAATCTAGAAGTGAATCACGCAACACTTGCAGGGCATACCTTTGAACATGAAATCAGATATGCAAGATCAAATGGAATACTAGGAAGTCTAGATGCTAATCAGGGAGATATGTTCCTTGGATGGGATACGGATCAGTTTCCAACAAATGCCTACATAACTACTTTAGCTATGTATGAAGTTTTAAAGGCTGGAGGCATTAATCCTGGTGGTTTAAACTTTGATGCTAAATTGAGAAGACCCTCTATAGATTTAGAGGATATGTTTATTGGACATATTGCTGGTATGGATTCCTTTGCACTTGGATTAAAAGCAGCAGCTTATTTAATAGAAGAAGGAATTATTGATAAATTTATAAAAGAAAGATACTCCTCCTTTGAATCAGGAATTGGAAAAAATATTATTGAAGGAAAGGAAAATTTTTCTTCTTTAGAAGAATATATAATTGACAAAGGTGAAATAGAAAATAAATCAGGAAGGCAAGAATACTTAGAAACTCTTATAACTAGAGCTATTATTAAAGCTTCTGAATAAAAAATGCGGGTTAATTCCCCGCATTTTTATTTTTTCTTATTTCCATCATTTCTTCATGTTCCTGAGTAATTTCATTTATCAAATCCAGTAATCCCCAATTGAGATTGGTAGGCGTGGTGGTTGCGAAGATAACTTTTTCCTCTAAACATTTTCTTATTAAAGGTATATATTTTATTATTTCATCTTTGTTGAAATTATGGAAAACCCCATAATTATATTTATAGATTTTTTTTTCTTCCTTTGGATTATGAATGTTTAAAAGTAACTCATAAACTGGATAAAATTCAATTCCATTGCATTTTATTATTTCGATTTCATTTTTAAATTCATTGAATATATCAATTTCTCTACCAATATTTGCGAAACAGAATAAAAGTACTTTTCGATTATTGAGTAATTTAACTATCTGTTCATCCATTTTATTGCCTCACTTTAAATACTTATCGAACCATTTAATTATTTCGTTTAACCTTTTTATTCTATGAACTGGCTTTCCAGATCGGGATAGTTCGTGAGTCTCTTCTGGAAAAAGAATCATTTCGGTTTGCTTTTTCAGTCGCTTTAGAATTGTGAAGTACTGCATAGATTGTTGAACTTCACATCTGAAATCTTTAAGAGAATGGATAAATAGAATGGGGGTTTTTACATTTTTTGCATAAAAAATTGGAGATTGTTTGATATATTCTTCGGGATTTTCTAAAAAATCTTTACCTATCTGATCTTCGGTGAAAAAATATCCAATATCAGTTGATCCGTACATTGAAAACCAACTGGAGATTGATCTCTGAGAAACAGCTGCTTTGAAAAAATCGGTATGTCCTACAATCCAATTTGTCATAAATCCACCGTAAGAACCACCTGTTACTCCAACTTTCTTTTTATCAATAGATGGAAACTTACTCAAACAAAATTGAACAAATTCTATTATATCTTGATAATCTCTTTCTCCATAATGCTTTAAGATATCAGCAAAATCTGAACCATATCCAGAACTTCCCCTTGGATTACAGGCAATAACAATATAACCCTTTGATGAAAGAGTGTGAAATTCGTGCATAAAGGAATTTCCATACGCTGTTCTGGGGCCACCATGTATTTCTAAAATTGCTGGATATTTTTTCTTCTTTTTTTCATCATAATCAGGTGGGTAAAAAATCATGCCATCAATTTCTTTTTTATCGTTTGTATTAAATTTGAAAAAATCCATTTCTGAATTTTTTTTATTATAGAACCAATCATTAAATTCAGAAATTTTTAAATAGTCAGTGTGATTAAAATAATATATCTCAGATGGTGAAATACTAGAAGATCTAATAAATAATATCTGATTTGATTCATTTATATCGAAATCAGTGATACTTGAATTAAAATCTAATTCCTTTCTTATGGTCGGAGTAGATGAGACAGAGTATAATGACGCTTTTATACCCTCCGTATTAATGAAATAAAGCCTTTTGTTGTGAACCTTATAGTTTCTAGATGAGACACCTAGTACATCGCTGTTAAGAGAATTACCAAGAGATAGTTCGTTTTTTTCAGGGTTTACAATGATCTTTAAAATTTTGGATTTAATATTATAAAAAAATATTGTAGGGCTTGTTGCAAAGCCTCTGGATTGATCACTTGTTACAATGAATAATCCATTATTGTCTCTCCATAAAATATTTGAAACTGAATAACCATTTAAATGTATTTCTTCCATTTTATTTGTTTTTATATCATAGATAAATGCACTTGAATTTATAGGATCTTCAGGATTTTTATTAAGACAAACTGCTAATTGTTTTCCATTATCAGAAATATCAAAATTATTTACATTTTTAAAACCTTTAATTAAAGTTGCTTCTTTTTTTGATGATAGATTGTATTTGAAAAGATGGTTGCCTGTCTCTTCTCTTATCCCATAATCATTTGAAAGGAAGGGTGTATGTTTAAAATGATATATTTTTTTTTCTTGTTCTTCCTCTATGATTTTTTTCCCGTCATATCGCTCTCTTTTAATATAAAATATCTCATTTTCTTTCTTCCACATAATATTTGATGGAGAATTTTTAAATGAGTCTATTAATTCAGCTTCTCCGCAATCAATAGAAATTTTATATAAACCTATTTCTTTTTTGTCTGAGTTTCTTTTTGAAAGAAATAATACTTCATTACATTTTTGGTTATAAATAGGATTAAAATCATTTTCTCCATTTGTTAGTTTTTTAAATTTTGTTTTTTCAATATCCGTAATCCATATATGATTTCTATAAGAATTTTTTTCTTTTTCTACATTTTTCTTTACAAATAAAAAAGAATTATTATTTATAAAATTTAATGAACCTAAAAAAGTGAAATTTGAAATATCTTCGACCTTTATTTTTTTCACAGATTCCTCCTTTGATTTTCGAAAAAAATTTTGTATAATATTTTTGTAGAAACTGATAACATTATACTATTTATTTCTACTATATTAAAAGCTCCTGTTTATTATGCAATACAAAAAATAAATATGGTTTCTTTTCTTTGTCTAAATATTTAGTTCATACAATTTTTACTTTGTACTGAAAAAAAAGCCCCATTTAATGATAAAATAACTGAGGTTACTTATGCTTGGGACAGGTTTTAAATCCATTGGTGCCTTTCTCAGCAAATTTTTAAGCAGAATAGGAGGTGCAATAGTGTACGCAATCATCGATAATTCCGGAAGACAGTATAAAGTAGTCGAAGGAGAAACAATTCTTACGGAAAAACAGAAAGATTATAACGAAGGTGACACTATTGAATTTGACAGAGTTTTAATGGTCAAAGATGATAACGAAACAAAAATTGGAAAACCTTACCTTGAAAACGTGAAGGTTATTGGAAAAGTAGTTGAAAACGTTAAGGGAAAGAAAATTCGAATCGTTAAATTTAGATCAAGAAAAAATTCCAAAACTATCAAGGGTCATAGACAGACATATACAAATGTTTTGATCCAGAAGATAGAGTATTAGGCGGAGGTGATCTAATGGCTAGAAAAGGTTCAAACAGGACTAACGGAAGAGACAGTAACCCGAATTACCTGGGAGTAAAAAGAGGAGAAAATTGT
>CAZGZM010000205.1:0-4372 GCA_964529955.1 uncultured Thermotogaceae bacterium | reverse complement strand
TAAATTCTTATGCAGTATAATTATAACATATAGAAATATTATAAATGGGGGAATTAAAATGAAAACAATCTCAAAAAGTACTATAATAAGCGCATTAAAAGATAGTAACAAGTCATCCCTTAAACAAATGTGCCAGTTACTTCAAATCAAATCAAAGGATGAAAGACAGTATCTAAAGAAATTTTTAAAGGAATTGCTCGATGCTAATGTAATTTATAAAGACTCAAAGGGCATCTATATTCTCCCTGAAGATGATCAATATTTATCTGAAATAAACTTCAATAAGAAAAATAGTTCAGCCTCAGTTTTAATTGATGGAAAAAAAGTATTGATTTCCTTCGATAAAACTAAATATGCTCTTGACTCTGATAAAGTATTATTCAAAATATTTCCAAAAATCGAACCCCTTTCCGGAGAAGTATTAAAGGTTGTAAAAAGAAAAAGAAAAACAATAACTGGGAAATACGAAGATAAAGGAACCTTTGGTTTTGTAGTTCCTGATGATTCTAAAATAAAATTTGATTTTTTCATCGACAAAGAAAATAAAAAGCGAGTGAAAAACGGGCAAAATGTAATTATAAAAATCGTTAGATATCCAAAAAAAGGAGTCAACCCTGAAGGAAAAATATTATCAATAATTAAAAATGAGGAGTCTTACGATTTCGATCTGGAATTTATAATAAATAAATATTCATTGCCACTAAAATTCAAAAACGAAGTTTTGAAAGAAGCAAAAATTGTTTCTGCAAAGCAAATAATTTCTGAGAATAGATTAGATCTTCGATCAGAATCAATTTTTACAATCGATGGTGATAATGCAAAGGATTTTGATGACGCTATAAGTATTGAAAAAAGAGGAGAAAACTATACTCTTAAGGTTCATATAGCAGATGTTTCCCATTATGTCGAAAAAAATTCCAATCTTGATTTTGAAGCTCTATCAAGGGGGACATCTGTTTATCTTCTAGATTCTGTAATTCCAATGCTTCCCTTTGAACTTTCAAGCGGTGTTTGTTCTTTAAAGGAAGGGGTTGATAGATATGCGGTAACCCTACAGATGGAAATTGATAAAGAAGGAAATATAACTTCAAAAAATATTTTTAATTCAATTATCAATTCCTCTAGAAGACTGACATACAAAGAAGTGAATAAGTTCTTCAAAGAAGAAACAGATAAAGATTTACTTGAAAAATTAAATCCGGTTATCAATCAACTCAATTTAAGTAAAGAACTCATGTATATTTTAAAGGAAAGCAGAAAAAATAGAGGTTCGATAATAGATATTTCGTCTAGAGAAGTAGAATTTATTTATGATAAAGATATGAATGTAATTGATATAAAACCCATATTTCGAGGAGAATCTGAGGAAATGATTGAAGAGTTTATGCTTAAAGCTAACGAAACCGTTGCAGAGATATTTTCTGATAATGAGTTTCCTTTTATATACCGAATACATGAAAATCCTGAGCCTGAAGCAATACAAAAACTAAAAAACTACCTTAAAGCTATTGGATTGAACATGAAAATTCCTCAAAACATTCATCCAAAAGTTATACAGAAAATACTCGATGAAACCAGGAATCATCCACTTTATTACTCTATTCAACAGCTTGTTGTAAGATCAATGCAGAGAGCTATATACTCAACAAGTAATAATGGCCACTTTGGGCTAGCATCAAGAGCATACACTCATTTCACTTCTCCAATCAGAAGATACCCTGACTTGATAGTTCACAGGTTATTAAAGGAATATCTTCAGAATAAAACCTTTACAAAAAAGCGAACTGAGGATCTTGAAGAAAGATTACAGGATATAGCAATTATTTCAAGTAAAAGGGAACGAGTGGCAAATGAAGCTGAATGGTCCATTGAAGATATGAAAAAAATTGAATATATTGAAAGACATAAAAACGAATCCTTTAAAACTATAATAACTTCAGTTATGAATTTTGGGTTATTCGTAGAGATTCCTGACAAATACATATCAGGCTTAATACACATTTCCACACTTAATGATTATTTTTTCTTCAACGAAAAAAGAAACGAACTCATTGGAGAAAAAACCAGAAAAGTTTACAAAATTGGAGATGAATTAGAAGTTATTGTTATTAAGTCAGATAAGAAAACCGGAGAGATAGACTTTGAAATAAAAAATCAGCCAAATGGAAGAAAGAGAAGAAAACCTAAAATAAGATAAGCTAAATCATTTATGGAATTTTTTTTTTTAAAAAATTATATAATTATATATGTATCTTTGCCTATAAGATTAACTGTACAAAAAATTAAATACACTGGAGGTTTACTATGAAAAAAATTATTTTCTTACTTTTTATTTTTTTTAGTATTGTCTCTTTTCTTTTCGATATGTATTACTTACAAAATCTTATTAAAGTTATCGAAAATTGAGTAATTGAAAAAAATTATTCGAACAATTTTCTCTCCTATTACGAATTTTTCCACATAAACAACAAGGATACAAATTCTGGAAATTTCAGCACCACAAACAATGAATACATTTAATTTCATAAATTTATTTGTATCATCGAGTTTGACACTAAATGTAAACGTTTCTGCTTCAGCCAATTATAATATTAAAATAACTTATCAAACTCAAAATTTATTTTGTGGTGATAATGGTTTTGGAGGATTACTTGAGAAATCAATTGCTTCAATTAATTTTTTTAATATAATCAAGATCGATTTGATATTATTTCACAATCTCGAAGGAAATTATAACGGAAGCAATTATGCAAATGGAAATATTATAAATCCTGGAGTAGGGAACGTAATTGGCACCTTGACAATGATTAGACCATAATTTTTCTATTCAGAAACTTTTTCTTTAATTTCATTATAGAGATTTTTAGTTTCATCAGAAGAATTTAAATTAATAATTATTTGCTCTTTTTTAGAAGAGAACTTAATAAATGGAGGTGTTTTGTATTTTTCTATATAGACAAATACAGCACTTCCATCTTCTAGCAGGAAATAACCCTTTTTAATTTCATTTACAGAACTTCCATTGGTTCTTCTAGAAAAAACGGGGATATCTTCAAGTAAAGTCAAATTTTGAATTGACTCAATTTCAATGCTTTTAGAATATAAACCCTTTATCTCTATTGTATCTCCCTCGATAGATAATTTATTTATAGAAAACATCACATTGATTAAGAAAAACAAAAAAATTCCTATTCCAGCTACAACAATAATTGCTATAAATATCTTTAATCCCTTAGACATCTATTTACACTCCCTGTTTTTTGCTTCTTTTTTCCATGAGCCAGACATTTTTAAAAATTCCATTTTTATTTTTTCCCAATTTTTCTCTAATTCCTACCAATTTAAATCCACATTTTTTATGTAGTTTTATACTTGAAATATTATCATCAATTATCTTTGCCTGCAAGGTCCAGATCCCATTTTTTTCAGAATCTTCAATTGCTTTTTTCAAAAGAATTTTTCCGACACCTTTGTTTCTAAATTTTTCATGGATGTAAATACTCACTTCAGCAACTCCGGAATAATAATCTTTATCATTCATAAGACTCAACGCAATCCATCCAATCACTCTATCGTTTTCAACAGTAATTAATCTACAAAAATCCAAATGATCTTCGTTGAATTTTTCCCATGAAGGCAGATTGCTCTCAAAAGTAGCAATACCTGTTTTTATTCCTGAATTATAAATATCTTTAATTTGTTGCCAATCTTCTTTTCCAAACTTTTTTATCTTCATAAATCACCTTAATAATTATAACCAAATTCTTTTTAAATTACACTTTATTTATTATGTAATTTATTATTTTTTTATCCACATAAAGATTATATTACAGAATTCTATCTTTAAAAGTCATTAGGCTAATGTTTCTCGAATATATCGCATAAATCAAATGAAATTAAAGTTGAAAATTGTTATAATAATTATTAGAAACCCTAACAAAAAAGCTGGTGAATAAATTGATAAAGATTAATTCTGATGAATTTAACAGATTAAAAAATGAGTTTGAAAATTTTTCAAGGAGTCTCGAAAATTCAATCTTCAATTATGTCTTTTTAAGTGGAAACAAAAAAGAAATAAAAAATGAATTAAAGAAGTATATTAATTCAGATAGAGGTTTTGGAAAGGGATTAGAACCAGATTTTCAGCTTCCATTTTCCTCAGCAACAGCAACATCTATGGGAATGAGGTATGCATACAAATATTTAAAAAGAGAAGACGCAGGAGAAATTGTAGAATCAGCGAGTATCTTCCTGGAAAAAACTTTCAATAAAGAACAGATGAGATGGTTTTCAGTTCCAAAGGAGGTTAACGACTTCCCTCATGCCCCCTGGTGGACATATAGAGATGATATTAAAATGTCAGTAATAGATA
>CAZGZM010000204.1:1649-4373 GCA_964529955.1 uncultured Thermotogaceae bacterium | reverse complement strand
AGAAAAATGATCTCCTGGCTCAGCGTGATGTTCAGCTCAAACAGAAAAATGATCTGCTAATACAAAAAGAAGATCAAATTCAATTTATATATAAAAGCTGGTCCTATCGTCTTGGATATGGAGTATTGTACCCATTGAAAAAATTATTAAGGAAAAAATTATTATGAAGTCAGATTTCATAAAAGGTATTATCCTTGCTATAAATCCTTCTCATAATGGACCTGGTGAAAATTGCTTATGGACACAAATAGCTCAAGAAGCAAGAAGAAAAAATTTTTTACTTGTTCAGATTGCGAATAGAAACATTCCCTTTACTTTTCAAGCATTGACTATTTGTATACCTGATAGATTGAGAGATATAAATAGACACCTTGGAGATATTAGAATCCCCAAAGGATTTTTTTCAAAATACAGATGGATTAAAAATGAAGATGTTAAAATATGGATTGAATGGGAAAGGCGCAGATGGCAGATATTCGAAAATGATCATAACAATGAAGAAGCAATTTTACGTATGGCTATTTTTGCTGATTTAGTAATAAATACATTAAATCCATCAGTTGTTATTACAATGAATAAAATTGAGCATTTTCTTGATATTTTTCGAAAAGCAGCACATGCCAAAGATATAAAAACATTGTTTATTGAAAGGGGCCCTACAGAAGAAGGGATCTTGCTTGAAGAACAAGGAATGTTTGCAGAATCTAAAATATGGAACATATACAACAATAAAAAAGAGATTATACAAAATAATAGTGAATATTTTAAAAAATTTGGAGAAAGAGCATCAAAAAAAATGATCCAAAATCCATATGGATACCGTATTGAATCATCTTTTTTAAATAATGAAAATATTGATACTAAATTAACTCGCCCATATATTTTTTTACCAATGGATAATGTTTTATGGACTGGCTGGGCTCAAAAAAAACACCCAATGAGAATTATAGACAACCCTCTTTATAAATCTCCTGATGAAGCAATTAATCATATAAATAATGAAGTTAAAAGAATTGGTGGAACTATGTTTATAAAAAAGCACCCATCATGTAAAGAAATCACAAAACAAAATATACCAAAAAATGCTATATTAATCGAATATGATTTAAATCAGCTAATTAATGATACTGATTGTATTATTACATTTAATACAAAACTTGCTTTTACAGCATTAGCTGCAGGTAAACCTGTAATAACTTTATCACCTAATCCAGTAGCTGTAAATGGAGCGACATATCATTGTAATATATCAAAAAATTTGAGAATTTCGCTTAAAGATGCTTTAATGAAAAAAAATCTTGATGAAAAACTTGAAAAATTTAAAGAATTATTAGGCTGGCTAGAAAGAGAATTTTACTACAATATTCATTCTAATGATATAAATGATAGAAATCCATCTGTATTAGTTAATGATATTTTGAAATTTTGTAATAAAGTTTATGAAACAAGAACTTATAATGAAATTTATGCTCTTTGTAAAAAAATATCAATAATTTGTAATTTTAATGATTATGAATCGCTTAATAAGAATGAGATGTTACTAAGTCGAAATCAGCAGATAAGATTAAAAAATAAATTATTAAATGAACGTGATGAAAAAATAGAGCAATTATATGAGCAGATAATGTTAAAAAATGAGTTACTTCAAAAACAAAATAAAGAAATTAAACTAAAGAACGAATTATTAGAAAAATTTCAAAAAGAGATGAAGTTAAAAAATAAAGTTTTTTAAAATTCTGACGCTTATTTAAAACTTGTTCTATGGTTGTATAATTGTGTTGCCACTTTTTTAATTCCCTAAAATTTATAAATTTTTTGTAACTACTCAGCTATAAAATTGCATTAAGGATAAAATTTTGCTATTAATTTCAGAGACATGATTTATATTATGTCTCGATGAAACGAGAAGAAATTGAAAAAATATATGACCAGGGGAAAGAGGCTGTAGTTAATCTTGTCGAAGGATTAATAAGTGAATTTACAACACAAATAAAAACCCTTACAGATCGGGTTGAAAAACTTGAAGCACAGCTCAAAAAGAATAGTAATAACAGCAGCAAGCCTCCTTCCAGTGATGGTTTAAAACGTAAGAAAAAAACCAGAAGCCAAAGAAAAAGGTCTGGAAAATCTTCAGGTGGTCAAAAAGGTCATGAGGGAAATAATCTTGAGATGACAGATTCTCCTGATGAAATAATAGTTTTAACAGTAGATAAATGTGACTATTGTGGGAAGCCTTTAGTTAATGTTGAAGTAAAAGGTTCTGATAAAAGACAGCAATCTGATATTCCAGAAATTAAAATACAGACTATTGAATATCAAGCAGAGATAAAAGACTGTGACAGTTGTGGCACAGAAAATAAAGCTGATTTTCCTGAGGGAATAACTCATAAAACTCAATATGGAAATCATTTAAGGGCAATTGCAGTTTACTTTAGAAATTATGAGTTAATACCAGTAGAGCGATCTGCTGAAATTTTTGAAGATATTTTTGGAATATCTTTAAGTCAGGGTACAATTGTAAATACAACTAAAATGTGTGCTAAACTTTTAACAGGGTTTTCAGATTGGATATTTTGTAAATTGATTGATTCAGATATTGTTCACTTTGATGAAACAGGTGTTAATGTAGAAGGAAAGTTGCACTGGCTTCACAGTGCAGGAACTTCTTTTTTAACCTCATACTTTGTCCATAAAAAAAGAGGTTCAGATGCCTTTGATGCTATG
>CAZGZM010000204.1:0-1549 GCA_964529955.1 uncultured Thermotogaceae bacterium | reverse complement strand
TTTAACCTCATACTTTGTCCATAAAAAAAGAGGTTCAGATGCCTTTGATGCTATGGGCATACTGCCTGAATTTAAAGGAAGGGCAATACATGACCACTGGCAATCTTATTTTAAATGAATACTAATCTACCAGCTTTGCTGGTAGTATAGAAATGGTTTTACCAGACATTGGTTAAAAATATTCTCCTAAATACAAAAAAACAATATTTAGGAGAATTTAAAATGTCAAAGTACAAGTTGCAACATGTAGTATACGAATGCAAGTATCATATTGTACTCGTACCGAAATATCGCTACAAAATTTTTACAAGAGATGTCAAAGTAGCGGTCAAGGATGAAATAAAAAAATTATGTCTTTGGCTCAAAGTTGAAATCATTGAAGGGAATGTCTGTGCGGATCATATACACCTGTGTTGTAGTATTCCGCCGAAGTATTCGATATCTGAGGTTATCGGTACAATCAAGGGAAAATCAGCTATAAGGTTATTCCAAAAATTTCCTGAACTTAGAAAACAATATTGGGGCAGTCACTTCTGGAGTAGAGGTTATTTCGTCAGTACAGTAGGCCTGAATGAAGAGGTTATCAAGAAGTACATAAAGGAACAGGATAAACTGGATAGATTAGAAAACCAGGGTAAGCTGTTTAAGTAATAAAAGCCCTTACAGGGCAAACTTAAACCCCCACCTCTGGTGGGGGTCGTTAATTATGATTGTGATCATGCATTGTGTAATGCGCATCATTTAAGAGAATTGACTTTTGTTTATGAGCATCATGAACAGCAATGGGCAAAAAAGATGATTGATTTTCTTTGCGAAGTTAAAGAAAATGTTGCTATTAGAAAAATTTATAATTCATCATTTGAACAAGATCAAATTAAAAAATATGAAAGGAGATATAAACGTATATTAAGAGAAGGCTTCAAAGCAAATCCTCCTCCTAATAACGATGTTCCTGGAAAAAGAGGAAGAAAATATAAAGGGAAAGTCATACGGCTCTTGGAAAGGTTAAGAGATTTTCAAAAGGAGACCCTGGCATTTATGTATGACTTTAACGTTCCTTTTGATAATAATCTTGCTGAAAGAGACATTCGCATGGTAAAAGTTCAACAGAAAATTTCTGGTCTATTCAGGACTTTTTGTGGTGCTGAACAGTTTTGCCTTATTCGTAGTTTTATATCTACGGTAAAAAAACAAGGCTTCTCTGTTATTGATGCTATAGAAAAAATTCTTGATGGAAAACAAGTATATCTTGAATTTTCCAGCTAAATAGCTGAGTAGTTACAATTTTTCTTTTTAATCCAAAGGTGATAGTAATAGTTTATGGTTTTATAAAAAGATTAGATAAATAGAGCATGGAATGAAAGTAATTTATGACATAACAAATCTTGGTAGTGGTTACTATAATCCAAGAGCAAGAGCAGGGATTTTTAAAGTAGTAGAAACTCTGGCGCTACATTTAAATAAAACTAATAGTTGTGATTTATATTTCTGGGCAAACAGAACCTTTTCGCAAATGGAGTATTCAAATCATTATTTAAAAAATACTAAA
>CAZGZM010000203.1:0-4427 GCA_964529955.1 uncultured Thermotogaceae bacterium | reverse complement strand
CGGAAAAATTCAGTTTTGATAAAGAGCTTCTAGTTATTTCTGCAGGAGCGATAATATTTGCATCAGGAATAGTTCTTTATTCATTAAATCTTTTTTCGCTCTCAAGGAAAAGCGAAATGATAAATGAAATCGATAAATTAAATCAAAAAATAGATTCTCTTCCTACAATTTTAAAGAGTTATTCCCTAGATAAATTTGATCTACTTGTAGAAGATTTATCAAAAATTTTGAATACTAATAAAAAAAAGATCGAAAAAATTTTCAACAAAGGTAATTTCATAAATGATGAAATGCTTAAACTGAGTAATGAAAAATGCATGAAAACTGATAAGATTCTGGAAGATTTGATAGATGAAATTCAACATGCCTTTGATGATATTTATAGAATATCAATAAATACAACTCCAGAAAAAAGAGTTGTTTATTTGAAAATAATCAAAATTATCTCAAGAAGATTATCTGGAGCAGGATTTAATATAATGCTTCCCGATATTGGAGATGATTTTGACCCGGTTACCAGTAGCATAGTTGATGAAGTTAAAGGAGAAGAAGAGGAAAAAATAGTTGAAGTAATATCACCGGGATACAGATTTATGGACAATATAATAAAACCAGCTTCAGTTGTTGTATCAAAAAAAGAATGAATTCAGGAGGTTTTTTAAAATGAATAATATAGCTATAGGTATAGATTTGGGAACTTCTACTTCAGAAGTTACCGTATATATAAATAACGAAACTAATACTCTCAGAGATCCCATTGCCAGAAGTCCCATCATTCCATCGGTAGTTGCGATTGATAAAAAAAATAGAATTGTAGTTGGGGATCAGGCTCTAAGATATGTTGGATCCAAAAAAAGGTTTTGTCAGGAAGTAAAAAGATCCATGGGAAAAAAGGATGTTATTAATTTAGGAGATAGAGATTTCAAGCCTGAAGAAGTAAGTGCAATTATTTTAAAAAAAATCAAAGAACTGGTAGAGTCCGTTTACAGCACTAGAGTAGATGAAGCAGTTATTACTGTACCTGCTAATTTTCCTGACCCTGCAAGAAAAGCTACTTTATTAGCAGCTGAATTAGCAGGAATAAAAGTATTGAGACTTATAAATGAACCAACAGCAGCAGCTCTTGCATATGGTATTAAAAAACTTAATACTACTGAAGATTTACTGATTTTTGATTGGGGTGGAGGAACATTAGATGTTTCCATTCTCGAAATGATTAACAATCAGATGAATGTTATAGCAAGTTTTGGAAATCCAACTCTAGGCGGAAAAGATATAGATGATTTATTCACTCAAACCTTACATGATGATTTTATTAGTGAAAATGGGGAATGTACTGTAATTGCTTCCGCCGCTTTGAAGCAGGAAGTAAAAAGAGGAAAGGAAATTCTCTCTTCTCAGGATGAAGTTGAAATATACATTCCTTCTTACGCTATAAACCAGGAGGGAGATGATATTGACCTTGATATGATAATAACCAGAGAAGAATTTCAAAAAATAATCAAACCTCTTGTACTCGAAGCAAAGGACGTAGTTATTGAAGCTTTGGCAACTAAAGCTATTAAACCAGAAAAGATAAATAAAGTGTTGGCAATAGGTGGAACATCTTATATCCCTTATGTCAGAGAGATGTTAGATAGTGTTTTTGAAAATAAAGTCAGCTTTGATGTAGATCCTGATCTTGCAGTATCTATAGGGGCATCTATACAGGCAGCTTCAATAAAGGGTTTAATAAACCAAAATGAAACAATCAACATTAAAGATGTTTCACCATACGGTTTGGGAGTACCTGTTTTGGAATCCATGGGAGAACAAATCATGGCATTTTATGATCCCTTAATAGAACCCAACACTTCTCTTCCCTATTCAGTAAGTAAAACATATAATTTGATTACTGCTGACCAGAAAAATGTAGAAATTAAGGTTCTTCAATCACATTACAGTGGATCTCAATTGTTGAGTAATGTTATCGATACAGGTATAATGGGAAAAATTAAATCAATTCCAATTTCTAAGACCGGAGAACCACATCCATTTAAAATAAATTTCATCTATGATAACAACGGTATGATAAAACTTTCAGCTAATATTCCTACAACAAATCAAAAACTAGATATAACATTTAATGACAGCGAAGTATCTATGAGTGATGAGGAAAAAAGAGTTGCAATAGAAAGAATTGAGGATATGTGGATGAAAAATAATCTTCTAAATTATTACACTAAAATAATTCACAATATACAAAAATATATAAACAATACTGAGCTGAATGATGAACAATCAGCAGAGCTACAAAAACTCAAAGATCAAATTGAGAGATCTTTAAATACCGGAAATAGATATTTAGCTGAAGAAGCAGAAAAAGAGTTGCATAAATATGGTATAGGTAATTAATACATCCCTGAAAATATTCTCATCACTGATTGCCATATTTTTACAAAAAATGGTAGCTTATTAAAATAATCATGTGGAATTATTTTTGACTTAGACAAATCTTTTTGAAATTGTTCTTCTATTTTTTTTATGGTTTTTTCGTCATAAATTACAGTGTTTATTTCATAATTTAATTTATAGCTTCTTATATCCATATTTGCAGTTCCTACTGTGCCGACTTTTCCATCTACTGTAAGTGTTTTTGCATGTATAAATGATTCAGGGGTATAAAAATATATTTCTATACCATGTCCGATAATATCATCTAAATATGTTTGAGAAGCATTATATACTCCTGGATGGTCTGCTTTTCCTGGAAAGATAATCTTTATATCTACGCCAGAGTACGCAGCAGTAATAAGTGCTGATGTTATAGCCTCTGTAGGAACAAAATAGGGAGTAATAATATAAATATGATCCTTAGCAGATTCGATCAACTTAACAACCGTCTGCATAATCGATGGGGTTACTGATCTCGGACCGCTTTTTACTGTTTGCAGAGATGCACCGTCATTCTTTTCATCAACTTTGGGAAAATATTCCTTTGTTTCTCCATCAAATGAATCTGGTATATTATCAGCTTTCATTGTCCTATAAAAATCATCTGAAAATACTGCCTGCAAACTGTATACATAGTCACCTTTTATTTTTAAATGAGTGTCTCTCCAGTATCCTAGTTTACCTTCTCCAAGATACTCATCCCCGATGTTATAGCCACCAATATAACCTATATTTCCATCAATAATAATTATTTTTCTATGATCTCTATTATTAATTTGCAGATTAATAACCTTTACGAACTGTTTCAGGAAATATGAGTAAAAGAGCAAATCTATTCCAGCGTTTTTCATTTCCTCTTCAAATACTTTATCTATTTTTCCCGACCCAACTCTATCAATAATAATTCTAACAGTAACACCGCTCTTTGCTTTCTCTATTAGTAAGTCCTTTATTTCATTTCCAAGCTTATCGTTCTGCCAGATATAATATTCCATGTGGATGTGGTGTTTGGCTTTTTTTATTTCTTCCTTTATATCATCAAATAATTCCTTTCCGTCAAAAAAAACTTCTGTATCATTTTTTTTAAAAAGAACTGAATCATTTCTGTTATAAAGAAATTTAACAAGTTGATCATATTCAACTTCTTTATTCTCTCCATTTTGATAATTATCCTTAAGATATTTGCTTATTTTTACTTCAGAAGATAATCTATGTTTTTTCCAGTCAACACCAAGGAAAAGATAAAAAACAATTCCAATTACAGGTAATAAAAGAAGGATGAAAATCCATGCTAAAGTTTTTTCAGGGCGTTTTCGATCGTTAACAACCAATAAAATTACAACAACAGCATTAAAAATCCAGAACCAGTGGAAAAAATTCATACTTCACCTCGAATAATTAAAAAAATACTTTTATTAAATCTTCAAGACCTTCTTTTTTCACTGATGAAACTGGAAAAATTCCAGGTGGGCCAACAGGTTTAAGTATTTTTTTATAATATGAAACCGCCTGACTTACTTTATTTTTAGATAATTTATCTATTTTCGTTAAAGCAATAATAAAAGGAATTTCATAGTAATTGATCCATTCTATCATTTTCTGATCATTTTTTTGAAGAGAATGCCTGGAATCTATAAGCAAAACTACCAGATCCAGTGCAGATCTTTTTTTAAAATAACTCTCAATAAGCCTGTTCCATTTTTCTTTTTCGGATTTAGATACTTTTGCAAATCCATAACCAGGCAAATCGACAAAATAAATTGAATCATTAATTAAGAAATAATTAACAGATTGAGTTTTTCCTGGTTTAGAACTTGTATGAGCAAGTTTTCTGTTAAATATTGAGTTCAATAAAGTAGATTTGCCGACATTTGATCTGCCGGCAAACGCAATTTCTTTTCTATCCATATTTGGAAACTGATTCTCAGTATAACAAGTCTTATATAAACTAACCGAGTTTATCATTTTTTACCAATGCTATTTTTAATACATCA
>CAZGZM010000202.1:0-4457 GCA_964529955.1 uncultured Thermotogaceae bacterium | reverse complement strand
CATGATTGCCTGGAACATAGGATACTTTAATACCACTTTGAATAACTTTTTCAAAGGCTGTCATAATCGAAGCGTTATTCTCAGCAACCTTCTCAAAGAATGCTCCCAAATCGGTAAAATCAGGATACGTAATAGGTATAAACCACTGGTCCAGGAGATCACCTGCAATAACAAGTTCGTCAATATCACTTAAAATGAGTCTTTCCAAAAACTCTATAATAAGATCTTTATTTTGTACTGTTTCGGAAAAGCTGTCATCCACACCCAGATGAAGGTCGCTCATAACAACAATCCTATCTGTATCATGCGCTGAATCATTTCCCCATAAAGGAAGCGGTTCGTTACTTTCTGAAGACCTTGCAACTACCACCATAGACAAAAAAACTATTAAAATAACTGTTAATACAAATTTTTTCATAATATAACCTCGTCAATAAAATTTTTTGGAACCAAAAAAAGAATCTTCAATGTGCATTTAATACATTACATTATACCTTTTTTTGGAATAAAAAAGGTTTATCATAAGAAATTAGAAATAGCATTTATATTTTTAAAAAAAGGGAAAAGATGCAGAACCATTTAACTATAAATGGACGATTGCTGAACGATCGAGAAACAATGGTTGAACAATTAGCCAGAAAAAATAAAAAAAGAAAGATAATAGAAAACAGATAGTAGAGAATAAAAAGTTTGGATATACGATGCTAATGATTTAATAGTGATAGAATTTCTAAATATTTATGATTAATTTTTTAGTTTACACCGTTTTCTTCACAGACTCTGGAAGAACAGTTAGTTGCTGGCTAGCCTAGCAATCTCCTAATCACGACTCACGATTCACCACTCACTAATCAGTGTTCACTACCGCTTCCCAACAGCTTTCCAATTTCTACACAGTTACCGCTCTGAAATTGCTGGTACAGACACTGAGTACGTGTGTCAGTCCCGAATTTCTTCGCTTCCCAATTGCTTATCTACTTGCTTTTCAACCGCTTCCCAATTGCTCTCCGACTCACCAATTACCACTCACCATTCACTAATCACCAATCACCACTCACCACTCACCAATCACCAATCACGACTCACGACTCACGACTCACCAATCACTATATGTTTTCTGGCACTTTCTTGCATGTAAATAGTTTAGTGAAAGACTTATATGAACTATAACCTTGAGATTTAGTGAATTTTATAATTATGAAATGCAGTTTAATGGTGTTACTTTATACCATCTAAAGTATACTTAAGATGCTATAATTTCTTAAAGAGTGACTATTAAAGGAGTATATATTTTTTATGATGAACAAGTCTGAAAAGCAAAATGATTTTGTTAGGGTTGTTGGGATTGGAGCATCTGCAGGTGGCCTGGAGGCTTTAAGAAATTTATTTGAAAATATAAAAAGCGATACTAATATGGCCTATGTAGTCATTCAACATTTATCACCTAATTTGAAGAGTCATATGAAGGAATTCTTAGCAAGACACACTGATATGAATATTATTCAGGTTAACAAAAAGACTTTAATAAGACCAAATAATATTTATCTGATTACTCAAAGAAAAAATATGTACATAAATGGTGATTTTTTAGAGGTTACTGATTTTGACAAAGAAAAGGTTGTCCAGCTTCCGATTAATGAATTTTTCAAATCGCTTGCTGAAAACAGGGGATCTGATTCTATAAGTATTATTCTTTCTGGAACTGGTACAGATGGAACCATAGGTATAAGCAGGGTTTATGATAACCACGGGCTGGTCTTTGTCCAGGATAAAGAAACAGCTGTTTTTGATGGTATGCCAAATAGTGCTATAAAAACGGGAAAGGTGAACTTTGTTCTAAAACCTGAGGAAATAGCCAGGATTATAAATGATTATCTCAGCCATAGGAAAAAGATACCACAATTAGAAACTGCTGAAGAAGAATTTGCTAATACAGATGATTATGGAAAGATTATTAATTTTATATATAAAAAATTTCACCAGGATTTTACTCAATATAAAACTGCTACGATTTACAGAAGAATTTTTAGAAGGATGAGATTTTTAAATATTCTGAGCCTTGATGAATATTTAAAAGTACTGGATGAAAACAACGAAGAAGCTGAATCTCTTTATAAGGATTTATTGATTGGAGTTACATGTTTTTTCAGAGATAAGAAGGTTTTTGATGAGCTTAAAAATAAATTTATTCCTGAACTTATAAAAAGCAAAAAAGGTAAAGAGTTTAGAATATGGGTTCCAGCTTGTTCAACTGGTGAAGAAGCCTATTCTATTGCTATGATAATCGATGAATACTTAAATAAGCACAATGATTTGAAAATAGATTATAAAATCTTTGCCACAGATGTCTTAAAATCATATGTATATAGTGCTTCAACGGGTGTTTTTTCACTGGAAAGCATGGATCAAATGGATGAATGCTACCGTGAGAAATATTTTACCAAAACTGAAAAGGGGAAATTTAAGGTTTCAAAGGACATTAGAAAAAAAATTGTATTTGCTTATCAAAACATATTAACCGACCCTCCATTCACAAAGGTGGATTTTATCAGTTGCAGAAATTTTCTTATTTATCTTGGCAAGGATGCTCAAAGGATTCTAATAAGTACTTTGCATTTTGCTTTAAATTCTAATGGATATTTACTTCTAGGTTCAAGTGAAACTCCGGGTGACTACTCATATGCCTTTGAAGATGTTAATAGGGGAATAAAACTTTATAAAAAAATAAACAAAAAATTACCTTTGGAGAGACATTCTATTATATACAGTCCCACAACAGAAATTCCCAAGTCAATATTTGACAATGGCAATAAAAATATGAGAATTTCTGAAGAATTTCAATATTTAAGGATGTATTCATTACTATTAGATACTTATATGCCCTCTGGAATTTTAATTAATGAAAAAATCGAAGGGTTATATTTCTTTGGAGATGTGCATAAGTATCTTATCCCCCTTTCAGGAAAAGCTTCCTTTGATGTTTTAAAGATGATGCCTGAAAGTCTTAGAATTATTGTTGCTGCTGCTATTCAGAAGGCTATTAAAACCGGAGAAAAGACTTCTTATAAAAAGATTAGCTATGAAATAAACGAAAAAAAATATTTGCTTGAAATACAGGTTGAACCACTTAAAATGAAGGGTTATTCGGATAAATTATATTTTGTAAAGATGATTCAAAAAAAAGAGATTAATAAAGGTTCTGAAGATGATTTATCGGGTGTAGTAGATTTTAGTAAGGAATCTCATGAAAGAATACAGTTTCTTGAAGGAGAATTGCAATACACTAAGGAAGTACTCCAGACAACTGTGGAGGAATTGGAAACAAGTAACGAAGAATTACAGGGAAGTAATGAGGAACTCCTAGCAAGTAACGAAGAATTGCAAAGCACTAATGAGGAGGTAAATGCAGTTAACGAAGAACTGTATTCTCTTAATAGTGAATATGAGGAAAAGATCACAGAGTTATCAAAAATGACCAACGATTTGAATAATTTAATGGAAGCAACTAACATAGGTGTTTTATTCTTAGACAAAAGGTTAAGGATTAGAAATTTTACCAAAAAAGCAGCAGAATTATTTAATTTAATTGAAGTGGATCTTGGAAGATCTATTGGAGATATAACTGACATTTTTGTAGAAGATTTAGATATAAGTGATATTTGCAGGAATGTTTTAAAAAGCAGGAAATCAATTGTTTACGAAGTAACCTCTGTGAATAGAGAAAGTTATATTGTTAAGGTTATTCCATATATAAAAAATAATGAAGTTGTAGATGGTATTGTTGTAACCTTTTTGGATATAACTGACAGAGTAAGCGCTGAGAAGAATCTTTTGAACCAGCAAAAGGATTTTATAGATTTTTTCTATACTCTTTCTGAGAGTACAGCCATTTGCAGGATTTTGAGAGACAATAATAATAATCCTGAAGATGTCGAATTTCTAACAGTTAATCCTTCCTTTGAGAATCTCATAAAAAGGAAAAAAGATAAAATCGTAGGATTTAAAGCTTCTGAAATACTTCCTGGAATAGAAAAGAAATGGATAGATAAAATAGGTAATGTAGCAATAAAAGGCGAATCTATTGAATTTAGAGATTTCACTAATTTTTGCGGAAAAGATAAGAGATGGTTCGAGGGTTATGCTTTTTCAAATAAAAAAGATCAGGTTATTGTTTCTTTGGGGGAGATTACAGAGGAAGTTAAAGAGAAAATAGAACTTTCAGAGAACACTAGACTTTTCGAAGAGATTTTTGATAACATTCCATTTGGGATGTTCAGGTGTGATTTGAATGGAAATGTATTGTTTGCAAATAATTATCTTCTGGAGAAATTTGAATCTAAATCAGCTAAAGATTTAGATATGGGGATATCCAATTTTGTTTTCGGTGATAAGAATTGTAAACTAAAGGATTTATTAGAGAAATTACCACTTTTAAATATTGATTCAAGCTATTTTAA